>CAJFNH010000004.1 GCA_904394195.1 Candidatus Gallimonas caecicola | reverse complement strand
GCAGTCCCGTCAGCGCACCGGCGGCGATCTTTCCCGCGGCAAGCGCCAGATTGCAGATCATGCCGGCGATGCCTGCCCGGGCATTGGCGGAAAGTTTTTTGTCCATGCGCACTATTATACGCGCTTTTTTGCGTGCTGTCAACGGCAGAAGAAGGTATAATCCGGACGGAAACGGGCAACCATTTTCATGCGGTGCACATGGATCCGGCGTCGTTACATACAATGATAACGGAGAACTCGCACCGAAGAGGAAATTATGGTCGTCAAACGCGGAGAACTGTATTACGCCGATCTCTCGCCCGTGGTGGGAAGCGAACAGGGCGGCGTGCGCCCCGTGCTGATCGTGCAGAACGATACGGGAAACAAGTATTCCCCCACCATCATCGCGGCGGCGGTGACGAGCAAGATCGGCAAAGCGCGCCTGCCAACGCACATCGAACTTCCGCACGCCTACGGGCTTGCCAAGGACAGCGTTATCCTGCTCGAGCAGATCCGCACGCTGGATAAACGGCGGCTGCTCTCGCGCATCGGCGCGCTGCCGCCCGCCACCATGTCCCGCGTGGACCGCGCCATCCTCATCAGCCTCGGCTTCGAGGACGGCGCGCGGCACTCCCTCTGAACGCTGCGCGCGGGGCATATGCCGCCGCGCGCACTTCATGCCAAAAATGAAAAATCTGCGCGGCGGGACATGTGTCCCGCCGCGCAGCTGCTTTTTTGCCGATATGCCGCCCGACGCATTTTTGCGCCGGGCGGCATCTTTGTCTGCGTTCAGATCACTTGCGTTCTTTGAGCGGCACATAGCTTCTGCGCTCGGCGACGCTCGCATAGGCGGGGCGGATGATCTTGCCCGCGTTGACGAGCTCCTCCATGCGGTGCGCGCTCCAGCCCGCCATGCGCGCGATGGCGAAGATGGGCGTGTAGAGCTCCACGGGAATGTTCAGAAGGCGATAGGCAAAGCCGCTGTAGAAGTCCACATTTGCAGATACGCCCTTGTAAATTTTGCGCTTTTTGCCGATGATCTCGGGTGCAAGCTGTTCCACGCGCCTGTACAGTTCATATTCTTCATGCAGTCCCTTTTCATAGGAGAGCTTCTCGACAAACTCCTTGAAGATCTTCGCGCGGGGATCGGAAATGGAGTACACGGCGTGGCCGATGCCGTAGATGAGCCCCTTTCCGTCGAACGCCCTGCCGTCCACGAGCGCCTCAAGATAGTCCGCGACCTGTCCTTCGTCGCGCGTGTCGATCTTCTTTTTCATATCGTCAAACATCTGCATGACGCGGATGTTCGCGCCGCCGTGACGGGGACCCTTGAGCGAGGCGAGCGCCGCCGCGACCGCCGAATATGTATCGGTGCCCGAAGAAGTGACAACGTGCGTGGTAAATGTGGAATTGTTGCCGCCGCCGTGTTCGGCATGCAGCACAAGCGCCATATCCAGAACGCGCGCCTCGAGGTCGGTATATTTACAGTCCTGACGCAGCATGTACAGGATATTTTCCGCCATGGAAAGATCGGTGCGCGGGCGATGGATGACGAGCGAATCGTTGTTGTTGTAAAAGTTCGCCGCCGCATAGGAATACACCGAGAAAATGGGCACCTCGGCAATGAGCTGCAGACACTGGCGCATGACGTTTTCGGGCGAGGTGTTGTTGGGGTCGGGATCGTACGGAAACAGGGACAGGACGCACCGCATGAGCGTGTTCATCATATCTGACGAGGGCGACTTCATGATGATGTCGCGCACAAAGTTTTTGGGCAGCGTGTAAAATTCGCCCAGAAGAGAGCAGAAAGATTTGAGTTCGCGCCCGGTGGGGAGTTTGCCCGTCAGCAACAGATAGGTCGTCTCTTCAAACCCGGCGCGTTCATCCTGCAAAAAACCCTTGACGAGCTCGTTGACGTTGATGCCGCGGTAATAGAGTTCCCCTTCCACGGGCACGCGCTTTCCGTCCACCGTGTCCATCGAGCGGATCTCGGAGATTTCCGTCAGCCCCGCAAGCACGCCGCGCCCGTCCAGATCGCGCAGACCCTTCTTGACGTCGTACTGCTCGTAGTATTTCGGATCGATGCGGCAGGCGTCCGCGCATTGGCGCGTCAGATCGCCGATCTTCATCCATTCGTCCTTGGTAAGGAAGCCGTCTTCCCGTTCATTGACAGCCATATAAATGCCTCCTTTGCCATGCCGATCGTGCACATGACTGTTTTTACCTTATCATATTTTCCCCGTTTTGTCAAATCGTCTGCAGCCGGACGGGACGGACACACTCCCTTTTCACCCAACTTTCGCAGCTTTTTTCAAAAAATGAGCGCTTGCTTTACCCTTCTATGAAAAAAACATGCCGCAAAGGACATGTTTTTCCTGTATGCCGCGCTTGCCGCCATGCGTCAATAGAACTGTTCCTCCAGCTGCGGAAGGTAGCGTCCGGTCAGCCCCAGTTCTTCCAGAAGCGTAAGGACGGTGTAGCGCGGGCGCACGGTGTGCGCATTTGCGATGGTCTCGCGGAAGAGTTCGCGCGAGATGCCCAGCTCCGAAAACTTCACGGGCGCGCCCAGCCTTTGCAGCGTGGCGCGCAGCTCCTGCACGGAGGGGATCGCCCTTGCCGCAAGATAGGTCTGCGCGTCCCCATAAAACGTCACGCCGTCCCGCTCCAGCGCCTTATACAGATACGCCGAGACCAACGTGCCCAGTCCCACCTTGATGCCGTGCAGCGGCACATGTTTTTTCTGCGCGACAAACCACATTTCCAGATAGTGCGAAATGTGGTGCTCCGCGCCCGACGCGGGGCGGGAATTGCCCGCTTCCGCCATGGCAAGTCCCGCAATGATGAGGGCGTCCGTCAGTTTTTCGACTCCGCTCTTTTCCCTGCGGGCAATATCGTCCACCGCGGCGGCGAACTTCTGCACCGCGGCGAGCATTTCGGAAAATGCCTCCTCACGGACCGCCTCGCCCGTGTGGTACTGCGCGAGCCGCCAGTCCGTGAGACAGGTGTACTTGCCCAGAATATCCCCCGCGCCCGCCGCGATCATCTGCTGCGGCGCATGCGCGAGGATGGCGGGGTCGACAAGGATATCCGATGGAACGCGCGCCGCCTCGGACACCTTGAAGCCGCCCTTCATGATGGCGGCAACGGGCGAGGCGTAGCCGTCCATGCTGGGTGCCGTTGCAAGCACGCCGCTGCGTTTTCCCGTTGAAAGCGCCGCGTGTTTCGCCGTATCATTGAGCGTTCCGCTGCCCACGGCGAGCACATAGTCGCACGCTTTGGCGCCTTCGACGGCACGCGCGCATACCCTCTCGTCGGGCACCGGCTCATCCTCGTCGATAAAACATAGCTGCGCGTCGAAGAGCGCAAGCCCTTCGGCATATCTGCGGGTGTTCCTGTCTGCAAGCAGCAGCACCCGCTCGTTCATATGCGCCGCCGCGAACTGCGGAAAAGTCCCTCCCTTCGCATATTCGAGCGTCACGCCCATCGCTTTGAGTTTTTGCAAAATGACCGGATCGACCATATCTTCGAAAATCCTTACTACGTCTCATCGCAGCGCTCGATGGAGCGGATAAAGAGATTGGACTCCATGATCTCATTGAGCTGCGCCGACGAAAATTCGCGGTCCGTATGCAGCGTGGCGCGGTAGACGGTGTCGCCGTTCTCGCGCTCGATAACGAGGCGGTTGAAGCGGTCCGTCCGGAAGAGCTCCTTGACCGTGGCGCAGGCGCCGCCGCTGCTGACAAAACAGATTTTTACCTGAAAGTACTTCTTTCTGCGAAAGATCTTCCACTTTGCGTGGAACAGGCACTGCACGGCGATAATGATGACCGTAGCCCCCAGCGAGATGATATACAGTCCCGCCCCCGCCGCCATGCCGACGCCCGACGTTGCCCATACGCCCGCGGCCGTGGTCAGGCCGTGGATCTCGTGCTTGCGGTAGATGATGATGCCCGCTCCCAGAAACCCGATGCCGGAGACGATCTGCGCCGCGATGCGCGAGGCGTCCGCCTCCGCCGAATCGTAAAACCCATATTTGGATACGACCATGATGAGCGCGGAGCCCACACAGACGATGGTGTGCGTGCGGATGCCCGCCTCCTTGAAGCGCAGTTTGCGCTCATAGCCGATCGCAAAGCCGAGCAATGCAGCGACCAGGATGCCGCACAGGTGCATTGCCTCCTGCAAAAGATCCAATCCGAACACCTCCTTGCGGGGGCTTTCAGCACGCTCCGTTGAGGAACGTCAGCGGGACATAGTGCCGCTCCCCCCTGCCGTTTGTACTGATCTCAAGGATGAGCGTATATCGCGCCTGCGTGAGCGCGCCGGGCACGATCTCAAAGCGCACGCGGTTTTCGTTGTGCCCGCCGTGCCAGTGCTCGAGCCCCGCACAGCGCTGCGTCCCGCCCCTGACCTGCCAGCCTTCCGGCACTTCCAGAAGGCGCAGCGTGCAATACTGCGGCAGATACAGCCTGTTCTCCAGCGTGACGTCGAGCGTCTTGGGAACACCCTCCTCCACCTTTGCCAGCGCGGCGTCATACGTCACGCGCACGGTGAGCGGACGGAAGTGCATGCGCACCGTCGCCGGCTGTTCGGAAAGCAGCACCATGATGTCCTCCTGCTCATAGGGACGGAAGGCGTTTGGCGTATAGGCAAGGCTGCGCTCCGCTGCGACTTCAAAGCCGCCCCCTTCGCTGAAGGTGCAGGCGCCGCGCAGGAACACCGGCGTGCGGCGGACGATGCGCTCGCACAGCTCCGTGACGTCCTTGGGCACATGCAGGAGCTCGTCGGTGCGCAGCGTGCAGGTGGCGATCTTTTCCGAGCATGCCTTTGTCCAGCAGGCAGGGATGTTCCCGTCGCCGCAGATGATGCCCAGCGTTGCGCCCAGCGTGCCCGCGGTGCAGTCGGTGTCCTCGCCGCAATTGACGGCAAGGCAGATGCTTTTGCCGAAGTCGCCCTCCCCCCACAGCCAGCCGATGAGGATGATGCCGATGCTGGCGGGCGCGTCGTAACCGAACTCCGCCTTCGGGATATCGGGATCCTTTGTCTGAACGGGGCATTTTTTTGAGGCGGGCACCTGCGCCGTGCCCTGCCACTCGCCCATCATCTCGCCGAAGCTGGAGGGCAGCGTGCAGAGCAGCTTTTTGCGCGCCTGCTTCCAGGTGTCCCCCTTCCTGCGGCAGGAGAGCACCAGTTCCACGGCGGAGCGCACGCCGCACGCGGCAGGTATGTATGAAAGCCCTATCGCAATGAGTTTATGCACGTCGCTTTCAAAGAATGCCGCCGCCTGCACCGCCGCCATGAATACGGCGGCGTACACGCCCTCGCCGCTGTGGTCCACGCAGGCGTCGTAGTAGGCGTAAGTCGCTGCGAGTGCGGGATTGCCCGCGCACAGGCACGCCCAGATCTCCGTGCGGATCCATGCGCCGTTGCTGTTGCGGTTTTCATTGCGCATGTGGCCGGAGAGCGGCGGCAGGATGCCCATGCGGAAGTTGTTTTTCCCCGTGCCGTACTCCGAAAACGCCGCGCTGACATAGGTGGTCCAGTACTCTGCCAGCACATGCGAATCGATATTCTTTCCCTCACGTTCCGCCGCAGCCAGCCAGACGAGCTGCAGGTCCACGTCGTCGTTGGGCACGGGCTCGGAGATGTCCTGCATGAAGCCGTCGACGTCATATACGCCGCGGTAGCACTCAAACGGCGCGCCCAGCGTTCCGCCGATGGTCTTGCCCAGATAACAGCCCCTGACTTTGCTGCGGTAAGTGTTAAAATCGAGTTTCATGTTCTCCCCTTTTGGTCGGTCATTTGTCTGTCATTTGCTGCGGAGCGCACATCCGCTCCTCTCTATTCCTTCAAAAAGATCTCGTTTGCACGCGCGAGCATGCGCGGAAAGTCGGCAAGTTTCATCTTTTTCTCGCCGTCGCGGAACTGCGCCATGAACTGCAGCGTCTTTGGCTCGCCGCGGCACATCCACCCGATCTCCTTCTCGTAGAAAAATCCGCCGAACGCCTCGTTGAACGCGCGCAATGCCTTGGGATTGTCGAACACGTCGCGCACGGTGTTCTCCGGAGTGAAGGGCGCTTCGTGCAGATCCTCGCACGGGCGCTCAAATTCATATGTCCCGCCGCGCACGCGAAGGGGCGCCTCACCCGGAAGGGTGATGACCGCCCCGACGTGTGCAGGGACTTCCAGATGATAGACGACGGAGGCGCCGCGCTGACGATAGGAAGAGACGATCTTGCCGCGCACGCTGTCATACTCCGCGTAAAATTCGGGCAGTCCCCTGCAGGGGCGGGGCGAGAGCGCCACTCCGGCAAACCCCGCACCCCTCGGCTCAATGCCAGCGATACGGCGCCAAACGAACCCCATCACCGAGCCGTAGGCGTAGTGATTGTAGCTGTTCATGCCGTTGGGATTGGGTGTGCCGTCGGGCATGAGCGAATTCCAGCGCTCCCACACGGTGGTGGCGCCCATGTCCACCTCGTACAGCCAGCCCGGATAGCCGCTGTTGAACAGCATGCGGCGGGCTGTCTCAAAGTAGCCGTTATCGGCGAGCGCAAACAGCACATAGGGCGCACCCGCAAAGCCCGTCGTCATGCGGTAGCAGCGCCTTTTCACATTTTCATTGAGCTGCGCCGCAAGCCGCGCGCGGTCGCGGCCGCGCACGATATGAAAGTGCAGCGCCAGTACCTGCGCCGTGACGGTATCCACGGCGAGCCTGCCGTGCGGCGTGAAATACTCGGCGCGCATCGCGCGCAGAAGACTGGCGCGGCGAGAGGAAAAGCGCGCGGCGTCCTCGCATTTACCCAAAAGGCGCGCCGTGCGCGCGGCAATGCGCAGCGACTCGCTGAAAAACACATTGGTGATAAAATAGCTTTCCGTTCTGCCGAGGGGCGTATCGCCCATGAGCTTTTCCTGGTCCATGGCGAGCCAGTCGCCGTACTCGTGTCCGCGCGCGACGAGCCCCCCTTCCGTCGTCCGTTCGCGGGCGGCAAGAAAGGCGCACATGGCGGCGTAATTGTCTGAAAGGAAGGAGATATCGCCGTACATTTCATACAGCGTCCACGGCACCATCGTGACCGCGTCCGCCCACAGGGCGTCCGTCGCCAGGTTGCCATTGTTCAGGCAATGGGGCACGACGTGCGGGACCCTGCCGTCCGCCGCCTGATCGTTGCGCAGGTCGGCGAGCCACTTTTTGAGAATGCCGCGCACATCGAAGTTGTAAGCCGCCGTACGGCAGAATACGTTGATGTCCCCCGTCCAGCCCAGCCGCTCATCGCGCTGCGGACAGTCGGTGGGGATATCCACAAAATTCCCGCGCTGCCCCCAGACGACATTTTCATACAGCCGCTGAAAGCGCGCGTTGTCCGTTCTGATATGCCCCGTGCGCGCCATATCGGTGTGGCGCACAAGCGCCGTCACGCTTGCGGCGGGCAGCTCGGCGCCCTCCAGCTTCATGTAGCGGAAGCCGTGGAAGGTGAACTCGGGCGAGAGCGTGCGCGCCCCCGAAAGGGTAAAGACGTCCGTCGCCAGAGCGGAGCGCAGATTGTCCGTATAGAAGTTGCCGTCCACCAGAATTTCCGCAAAACGCAGCGTGAGCGTTCCGGAAAACCCGGGCGGAGTGACGAGCCGTACCACGCCCGCGATGTTCTGCCCGAAGTCGTACACGAGTTCGCCTTTTGGCGTGCGGATGACGCGCTGCACGGGAAGTTCCTGCACGGTGCGCACGCTCTCGCATATCTGCGGAACGAGCACAGAGGCATCGAAGGGCACGGCGCAGGGCGTCAGGGGCGCACAGGGCGCCGTAAAGTCCTGCGTTTCGCCGTCATAGATGCCCGAAGCGCGGATAAAGCTCTCGCGCGCCTGCCAGCTCTCGTCCGTTGCGATGCGCTCGCCGCCCACGATGAGTTCGGCGCAGACGGCGCTGCGTTCGCCGTAGAAGCAGGTCTTGCTTTCGAACGTCAGTCGCCCGCAGTACCAGCCCGTGTTCACGGTGAGGGAAAGTTCGTTTTCCCCCTCGCGCAGAAGCGGCGTGACGTCGTACTCCTGCACCTGCAGCATCTTGTTGTAAGAGGTCCAGCCGGGCGTGAGGTAGCTATCCCCCACGCGCTGCCCGTTGAGTTCGGCAAAATACAGCCCCAGCGCGGTGGCGCGCAGGACGGCGTGCTCCCCCTTGTGCGCATGAAAGCGCCTGGAAAGCACGAACGTATCAACTTTTTCGCGAACGCCGATAAAGGCGCAATCGGATAATACCATATTTTCTCACCATGCCATCCCCCCTGTTTCCCCCCTTCCCTCGGGAAGGGGGGACTGTGAAGGAGGTTTCCCTTCCCGCAGAAGGGAATGACAATGAAAAACTCTGCCTTGCAAACAAAAAGCATCTTTGCCATACAAGAGCAATGAAAAACTTTGCCTTACAAAAATTTGGCGATAAATTATCCTGCCCTGCAAAATCCCGGCAATGAAATATCTTCGCCCTGCAGGAGGAAAAGACAAAGAATGTTTTCGCCCGCATATAAGAACAATAAGTTTTTGCTCTGCAAAAAGAACAACGCACGTCCGTTCGCCCCAGGAAAGTTTCCGCCTTGCGAAGGACAACAAAAATGCGCGCCGTCCCTGCCCTTTTCCCTCCGACGGCGCCTGTGAGAGCGCGCCGGCGGAGCAAGGAGCGTCCGAAAAGATCAGTTCTGCGCCCCGGTCACCGAGTAGGTGATGTCGGAGAACGTCCACGTGTTGGAGCCGTTGCCGCCCACGCAGAAGCGGATATCGGTGGAGGCAGTCGCCGTGCAGGTGGCGGAGCCCATCTCGACCCATTCCTCGCCCAGGTACATGTGCATGGTGATGGTCGCGCCCGCGCGCACCATGCGCACGCGCAGTCCGTCGCCCTGCAGAGCCTGTGCTACAACGGCATAATAGTCGCCGTGGTTGCCGTCCCAGCCGTTGAAGATCCCAAGCGGATCATCGGGATCTATGGCAAAGATCTGCAAAGGAGGAGTAACGTCGCCCATAACAGATGCCGACATACCCTTTTCCTCTGCCATCATCACGCCGAAGCGGGAATAGGCGTTGAAGGAGCCCGTTGCAGTCAGCGTAAACTCCAGTGTGACGGAAGTGCTGTTCGCCACCTCGTCAGGCAGGTTGAGCGTGACCTGTGCGTAGTTGTCGACGCCCGTCTGACCGGAACCCGTAGTAGTAAGCGTGACCGTATGGTTGGCATCGTTCATGGCGGACAGGTCGACGACCGTATTTGCCCCCACGCTGGTATCGGTTGCAAAAAGATATTCGAGCGTCAGAGTGTACTCCGTCTGCCCCAAGACAAAGGTGACCGTACCCGTGTAAATATCGCCTGCACCGTCCATAAGCGTCAGAGTGTATGTGCCGATATTGACGTTGGTGAGCGTGACGGAGCCGTTTTCCACATTGCCGGTGATCGAGTTTGCCCCAAACGATCCCGTGAGAGACCCGGAAAGTGCCGCCGTCGCCCCTTCCTTCTTGCCGCTCAACGTGAGCGTCACGCTCTCCAGTGTGCCCGTTGTGACATTTTCCAGCGTCGTTCTGCTGCCGTCCGTGTTGAAATAGTAGACGGTGCCGGACGTGGTGTAGTCAAAGTTGGAAGGAATCTGCCAGGTGTAGTGTTCGATATTGCCCGCTACATTTCCGACGGGTTCCTTTTCCTCAACATGCGTCATCACCCCGAAGGCGGGATCGTAGACTTCCCATTGGCTGTTAAGCACCAGGAAGCTGATCTGCGTCTTGTCCTCCGTCTCACAGGTCGCCTGCCCGAGCAGCACCCATGCGCCGTCAAATTCGGCATACATAAAGATATCGGTATCGGCGCGCACCACCTGAATGTGCAGTCTGTTGCCCGTAAGCGCATTGGAAGCCATCGTGGCATACGCACCCAGGTCGGTGCCGTATCCTCCGAAAATGTCCGTATCGGGGCGGGAGGCCTGCCTGTCATCACTGTAGAAGGGATAAGAACGCATGTGCAGGGCAGCATTGCTATCGTTCGGATTGACGATCACCGCAACGCCGTCGTTGTCCGTCATCATCACGCCGAAGCGGGTGATCGCAGAAAAGTTTGCACCAAGGAAGCCCAGCCAGAAGTCGAGCACGGCATACTTGCTGTTTGCGATCTCATCGGAAATGGCAAAGATCGCCTGCGTATAATAGTCGGTGCGCATCGGTCCGCCTATATTGTTGATGTTCACAATATGGTGACGGTTGTTCATGGCGCTCAAATCGGTGGTATAGTTGCCGCCCACCTCGGCAATAGTGCTGGTGATGGTGACGAAGCGGTACTCCATACGATTGTTGGTTTCCTTGTCCGAGCCCGAAAGAGCGTAGCTGTCCGACTCTGCCGTGACCGTCAGAACGCCGTCGTAGATATCGCCGTTTTCCGCCGTGAGCACCACCGCATATACGCCGTTCTTGACGTCGGAAAGGGTGATGCTGCCCGATGCCACCGTGCCCGAATACTGCGTGCCGTCCGTGTGCGTGAGCGCGATCTCGCCGTTGATGGACTTGTTATTGCTTGCGTCCTTTCTGGCGGTAATGGAAAGCGTGATGCTATCATGCAACGCGGTGGGAGCAAGGAAAACTTCGCTCTCCGTCATCACGGCGCCCTCGCTTGTCAGGTACAGATCGCCGAACGCATAGTGTGCGTTGTGCCCGTATTCCGTCTCCGTGGGAGCAAGATATTCATTGTACTCGATCTCGCCGTAGGTAATGTCGGAGAACTCCCATTCGTCGCCGCCCACTACAAGGCGAATATCGTTGGCGGTGCCTTCCTCGCAGGTGGTGGTGCCCATCAGCATCCACGCCCCGTCAAAGTACAGGTACATGTTGATGGTCGCGCCCGTGCGGGTGACCGCCACGCGCAGCCCGTCGCCCGTGGCCTCTGCGGAAACAGCATTGTAATAGTCGCCGTGAGCGGCATCCCAGCCGTCGAAGATGCCGCCGACTGTGCTGTCGGGATGGATAAAGCCGTCCTCGCGCAGCGGACAAATCTGCAAAGCGGGATTCGTGCCCGCGCCGGCGCCCATGAGGGCAACAAACAGCCCCTTCCCATCCGTCATCTTCACGCCGAAGCGGGAATGTGCGTTCAGTTCGTTCTTGGAAATGCCGCGCAGCCAACGGACGGTGAACATGATCGCCACCGAATCGCTCGCCTCCAGTTCGGAAGACAGATGGATGGTCGCCTCGGCATAGCTTGCAAGACCCGTTGTGGTCGAAGATTCGCTCATGACGATAACGGGATCGGCGGCGTTGATCTTGGAGAGGTCGACGACGCCCGTGGTCGGGTTACCGTAGCTGGTATTGCTTGCCCATACGTTCTGCAGCGTGACGGCATATTCCGTGGTGCCCTCTTCAAAGGAGATCTCCCCCGAATAGACGCCCGCGGTGATGGTATAGTCGTCGACATAGACGCCTTCAATGGTGACCGTGGCGCCGTTGGCAACGCCGGTAGCACCTCCCCCCGAAATGTTCTTGCTGGTCAGCGTGACGGTCTCCTCCGTGAAGTCTGCCGCCACCGTCTGTCCCGCCTCATAAATGCTGATGGTGATCGTGACCGTTCCGACGGAAGGGATCGCGGGGATGACGATCTCCTCGTCGGTCAGCTCGGTATCGCCGTAGCTGTCGGCAAAGTTCTTGTTACAGGTGGTGCAGTGATAGTGCGCGATATTGCCCGGTTCGGTGTAAGTGGGCTCCGTGCGCTGTACGATCTGCATGCTGTGCCCGAGGGCGGGCTCGATTTCAATGTCATCCTCGGTGATCTGCGTGGTGCCTGCCGCGTCCGAGAACAGCGCGCCGCAGCGCGAGCACTCATAGTATACTCCATGCCCGTCCTGCGTACAGGATACCTCGGTCGCCGCGACTTCGTGCACGTCGTGGCCGAGCGCGGGAATGGCGATATCGTCGAGCGAGATCTCCGTATTCCCCTGTGCGTCGGCAAAGTACTTGCCGCAATCCGAACAGCTGTAATACTGCTCGTGACCTGCTTCGGTACACGTTGCTTCCTGCTCCGGTACCAGAGTCATGTTGTGTTCCTCCGCCGTGGCGCAGCCTGCGGCAAGCGCCGCGGCGAACACGAGCGAAGTGATACACAGCGCTACTCTCGTTCTTTTCATGTTCCTTTCCTCCTTATTTTTACCTTTCGGTTTTTTCTTTTTTGATGCTTTTTCGGCCTTTTCCGGTCGGCGCGACTGCTCCTGTCTATTCTTCAAAGGTGTATCCGCAGTAGAGTTGTACTCTTGCAGTCGTTGCCTTTGCCTGCGTTTTGCCTGCCAGAACTTTATAATTAAAGTACAGCTCGCTCGCCGTTCCCGCATCACATTGGACCGTCACTTTATAATTTTGATGCCCGTTGTCCAGCGTCCCCAGAAGAATGGTGCGCACATTTCCCGCGCGGTCACGAACGGTCAGTTGAGAAAGACAGTTGCTTGCCCCCAAATACAGAACGATCGTCTGGCGTTCTCCCGTCGTCGACACGGTAAACCGGAATCCGACGCCATTTTCCAACCCGCCGCTCGCGGTATTGTTCTGCTGTCGGGTCCCGTCCGTGTAGACCTTCTGTATTCCGGTCGCCGTGAGTTGAGACCGATAGGTTGCAGACAAGATCATGTGCGATTCCTCGGGTGCGCCGAACAGAGCGGGGCCGCCGAGTTTCCGGTCAAAGTCCGTTGCAGAAGAATATCCGTAAGAGACCCAGTCCGTTGTGCCGAAAACCGTGAGAGCCACCATTGTATCCCGCGTTACCTGCGAAGAGACATCGAAGGAGACCGCAGTAGCATCATAGTTTGCAAGATTGTTTTCCGAATCCTGTACCGACGCATAGGTGATCTCTATGACGTACTCTGTGTCGACGTCCGTATCTATCCGGAAATAAGAAAGGTCGCCGTCCAACGCAGCACCTTCAAACGCAAACGGCCTGCCGCCGAGCGAATATTCCGTCTGCCCGATGCGCGAAACTCCGACCGCCCGTCCGTTTACGCGGATGGAGACGATATCCCCCCATCCGGGGTTGGTGTGCAGGCGCACATACCACCTTCTCCGGGCAAACGCCCTGTCGCCCTCAAATGTCCCCTGTGCCGCTCCGATCGTGACCGTGAGAACATTTCCTTCGCCGCGCATGGAAATATCCGTTGTCCTGTACTGTCCGCTCTTGTAAGCCACCGTCTCGGCATCGTCCTCATACAGTGTGTATTGCGCGCTGTAATTGGCGGAAGGATAAAGATCAAGGCCCATTTCAGACCAGTCTTTCTCATCCACATTGCTCATATTTCTTGCAAGCGCCACGATCGCTCCCTCACGGACAAAGATGGGAGACGTTTCGATTGCATGCGTGACCTGTACGCTTGCCGGACCGCTGTAGCGCTCGCCCGTCCAAACGTCGATCCATGTTCCTTCGGGGAAAAACACCGTGCGCGTATCGTTTCCCGTCCAAGTGGAAAGCGGAGCAACGAGAATATGATCCCCGAGCAGGTATTCATCGTTTGCCGAGGCCTCAACATACTGCGGGTACACGATATCCAGACGCCGCATGATGGGCAGACCCGTCGTGTAATTTTCATACGCGAGCGAATACAGCAGCGGCAAGAGGCGATAGCGCATATCCTGATATGTATGCGCTACCTCCTCCGCAGTCGGTCCGTAGCTCCAGGGCATTCTTCCGGCTGTGACTGCAGAAGAACAGTGAACGCGCATCAGGGTAGACAGGCTCCCGAACTGAAACCATCTTGCATACGCGTCCTCCGAGATGACCTGGTTGTGCCCGCCGACATCCGTTCCGACGTAAGGAAGCCCGAGCTCTGCGCCCGCAAAGACAGCGCCTTCGATCTCCTGCTGAAGATCGTCCTCCTGGCTGTTCGTATCTCCCGTCCACTGCACGGAGTATCTGTGCGCCGACAGGTCAGAGGCATACACAAAAGAGCCGTTGTCGCATCCATCCACATTGGCCATGATCAGAGCTCGTTTTGCATATTCGCCCACGTCCGTGATGCTTTCCAAATAGGATTGCGTGATCCACTGATAGGCATACATTCCCGTGGAATACAGCGTATGGTCTTCGTCGATCGGATTGAGAGAGACCGCCCAGTTCCTGTCATACCACCAGTAATCCACGCCCATTGCAAGAAGCATGGTAAGTTTTTCGTTCCGATAAGCGACTTCATTGCCGTCTAACAGGTTATCTGTTCCGTCCACGGGCTGCGGATGATCGTTAAAACAGATATTTACCCCCATCGAATGGGCTTTCTCAAGAAACCCTTCCATGTCGGGAAACAGCTCTGTATTGATATCATAACCCCAGCCGTTGGAAGAATCCCGCCAGTCCGTATCGACCACCAGAATATCGATCGCATAGCCGCGGTCCTGATAATCTTTGATCTGCTGCAGCGCGGTTTCTTCGTTATAGGCATAATAACGGGAGTCCCAATAGCCGAACATCTTCAGCGAAACCATTTCCGACTGTCCCGTCAAAGATACAAAGTCTTCGGAAAAAGTCCTGTAGTTTCCCTTCGGAAGAAACACAAAGATGTCCGTCGCATCGCTTTCAAAATCCCAACCTTGTACGGGAAGCGGCTCTTCTGTTACGGAATAACCGTATTCGGAGGGGATCACCCGGGGACTGTCCGTAAAATACCAGCTTGCAAGCTCATCGGAAGGCGAGGGAAGATAGATATTTGTATCCGTCAACCCGTGATATTCATACAATACATTCCCCGCAGGATCTTCAATACGGATCCCGTCCGCATTGCTCCCCTTTGGAACAACGACCGTATAGTTCTGCGTTTCCACACAGAACGCAGCTTCCGTTTCATTCGTCTCATATTCCACAGTGGGGCCCCAATCGTCACGATTGACGACAATGTAGCTTGCTCTGTCCTCGAAGTTTCCGTCCTCGTTGCACTCTTCGATGCGGACAAGCGTGTCTGACAGGAGCTGGATACGGACGTGCCCGTAGGTGAGCGTTGCGATCTCATACGATTCATCGTCTTCAATGGGCAAATCCGGACTCTGACGCGTATATCCGCACACAGAGCATACGTTCTCCTCAAAGACATGCTCCCCCTTATCTCCTACCACATCATGCCCGCAGGTAGCTTCGTGCCAGTGATGCGTTGCATCACTTGACCAATCCTGCGCGAACGTATGCTCATGCGCCTGTTGCTGCGTGCAGGCAGTGACCAATGCCGCTGAAAGCGTTAAAAGCATACATGGGAGCAAAATATACTTTCCTGTTCTTCTCATCATATTTCCCTTCTTATTGTTACCTTTCGGTTTTCCAAAGTTGCGTCCTGCACGCCATTACAGCGCGCCCGGGACGATGCCCGCCTGCTCCAAAAGCGCCATGTACAGATCGTCGTACGTCGTGAGCTGCGGGTGCAGTCTGTCACTTTTGAGCAGGCTCCAGTCCACGCTCCCGTCCTCGTTCAGATAGAGCGTATAGACGTCGAGCAGCGTAAACCATTCCTTCCCCTGCGCCCATTCGGATATCGCCGCATTGACGGCGGGGATGCGCTCGGTCAGCGCCGTCGTATCGGCGCGCGGCGCAAGCGTGTACCAGCACACCTGCGTTTCGGGGAGCAGCTCATGGATGCGCCCGAAGAGCTCCTGCAGCTCTGCCACCACCGTCTCGACGCTCTCGTTCCTGCCCAGGTCGTTGGTGCCGATACTCAATGCCACCGCCGAGGGCGCATACGGATAGAGCAGCCGTTCGGCTAACACGCTCCATTCGTCCGCCCGCGAGCCGCCGATGCCGATGAGCGCCGCGTTCCTGCCGCTGTAGTCGCCGTAAAAGTCCGTCCAGAATTCGGGGTCGAAGAAGGAATCGCCCGCAAAGATGACGCCCCCTTCTCGGTACAGCCCGACCCGCATCCTGTTCGCCATCGTGCTCTCGCGGTCTGCCGCCTGCGAGTCGTGGTCGGTGAAGGACGCCGCCATGTACACGGTGAACGTCGCTGTGTGGTACTGCGTGCGCGCCGTCACCTCCATCTCCGAAGGCAGAACGACGCTGCCCGTGAGTGATGCCACGCCGTTACGGATGGTGAACTCGTCGGAGACGAACTGATAGGAGATGTACTCCCCCTCATATGCGGGCTCGCTGAACGTGATGATGAGCGGCGCCGAAGGGTACATGTTGTACAAATGGACGTCCGCAATGGTCAGCGTGCCGTAGTCTGCCGGCCCGGACGGCTCGGGCGCCGTCACCGTCACCGTCACCGCGACCTGCGCCTGAACGGTCACTTCTCCTTCCGTGTAGGAGATCGTCACCTGCGTCTGCCCTTCTTCGAGGGCGCCGTCGGGCAGCGTGACGGCGGCGGACACATCCACGCGCATCTGCTCGTCGCCGTCTGCATACACCGCCATGACCTGCATGCCCGTCTTATCGAACGCTTCGCCCGCGATGTATTGCGTCTTTTGCGGCTGCTGCGTGACTTCAAGCCCCTGCAGCTGCCAGTCATGCTCCTGCGCGCAGCCCGCCGAAATTACCATGACGAACAGCATTGCCACTGCGGCAAGCAGCGCTCCAAATTTTTTCATATCTTCCCCTCCTGCCCGTTCATTCGAACGTGGCGGCGATCTCGATATCCCCCTCGCAAGTCAGCGTGAACTGCCCGCCCGCAGCGCTCGCGGTGTAGTCTTCGCCGTTGACATAGAGCGACGTGAGCGTTCTGCCCGACTCCGGCGTGACGAAAAAAGTGAGTTCATCGCCCGTCACGCACCAGTCGCGGTCGAACTGCTCGGCGACCGTACCGCCCGTAGCCGTGACGGTGAGTTCGTTGCTGACAAAACCGTAGCGATCGAATTGATAACCGTCCGTCCTTGCCCAATGGCAGATGGCAGGGCTCTGCTCAAAGCCGAACACATACCAGTCGCGGTCATAACCCGTTTCAAAGATGGGCGTGATGAGGCAGGGATTGCAGTTGACATAGTCGGGGCGGGACGTTCTGCCGAAGAACTCCCAAGGAAGCCAGAACTCAATGGCATAGCCCGTACATTCCCCGCTCGAAATGGTGCCGCCCTTGAGCGTGATGGCATAGGCGGGAGCTGTCTCATAGGTATAGGCGCAAGGATCGAAGTTATTGCTGTTGCCCAGCGACTGCTTCCACACACGGTAGCGCGATTCGCCGCCCGCCACGATATCCAGTTCGTACAGATTCATATCCGGCTCCGTCTCGCCGCCCATCGAAAGATACAGCTCGACGCAGCTGTTATTGGACGTAAAGCGGGTGGGATCGTAGCTGACCAGCCAGCCCTCGTCCACGTCAAACGCGATCAGCAGACCGTTGCGCGCGATATGGGTGGTCATGCGCAGCGTTGCCGTGCGCTCCGAAGCACCAACGCCCACCGACTTGTTGCCCACATACCAGTTCAGGTCGTCATAGAACGCCTCGTCAAAGGCGCCGTCAAGTGTGATCTCTTCATCGATCTGCGCCCCCGTCATGGAACGGACATGGGGCTCGTACGTCTGCGACGTGTGCACGATATTATAAGCCACCGCGGTATCCGCACTGCACCCCGCAAACACGGAGAGAAAAGCCGCGCACAGCAGCGCTGCCGCCGCCGTCAGAAAAACTGCTCTTTTCATCGTCTGCCTCCTTACCTGACCTTGCCCATGATGGCGATCTCGGAGAGCCCCACCATGCTCTGCCCTTCGGGCACTTCCACCGTAAAGCGGATGGCTTTGACCTGAATGGCGTCAAATTCCACATAGGCGCCGCCGCCGTACGTCACCGCGTCGATGATATAGTTGCCGTTGGTGAGTTCAAAATCGTCGTACACAAAGTTCGTGTTCTCATCGATCTTCATTTCGGGAATGTACCAGATCTTTTCCTGTCCGTTCTCCTCGGACACGAACTCCAGGTTTTTGACCTTCATGAACACGTTGTCCACATGCTTGGAGTTGTACACCATGAAGCCGCGGATGGTCTCAAACTCTTCAAACGTGACCTCAAATGTGGTCTCCTGCGTGATATTCGTCTCCTGCACATAGACGTCAAGAAATTCCTGGTTGAGGTTGGTGTTGAAGGAGAGCAACCCGTCGTTGAGCCAGCTCACGGACGAGCCATCGGCAAGCGCGCCGGAGAGCACGGAAATGCTTGCCTGTTCGGCAATGTTCGTGTATTCCGAGCCCTCGATAATGGCGGGCTGCACGGTGGACGTGGGACCGTTGACGTACATGACCTCCAGCTCTTCGCCGTTGATATCCGTGATGGTGACCCACTTTACCTCGTCCACGGCGGTGCATCTGCCGTAGTCGATGTTCCCCGCCACCGTATGCCTGTGATAGCAAATATACAGTTTTTCACCGATATGGAAGAAAGAGTGATGTCCGGGACCGGTGACGCGCGCGTTGCCGCCGTTGTCCGAACTCAACATGATGCCGTTTTCCGCCTCCGTGAGTTTGCGGAAGCCGCCGTCCACGCGTTCGGACACCGCCTGGCATACCGAATAAGTGGTATCCATAAAGCCGTTGACGGAATAAGAAAGATAGTACCTGTACGAGCCGTCCGCCTGCTCCTTCGCATACATGAAGGGACCTTCGTTGACCTTGTTGGTAAGATTTTCGATCCAGATGGTCTCCACGTCCTCGCCGTTTTGCGCGCGCTCATAGTCCTCTACCGTATAGTAGCCGCAGCGCGCGATCACCTTTGTGGTTTCAATAAGCGGCTTGAGCCAGTTCTCCATCTCCACGATCAGGATGGGCGAAGGCTGCGCCTCATGATTGAACAACAGATACTTCTTGCCCGTAGCGGGGTCGACGAAGGGGCTGGGGTCGATATTGCCGCACATTTTATCGGAGCCCGCTTCGATGCGGTCGGGCATGATCTTTGCCCAGGCGTTGTTGGTGGCGATGGGCTCAAAGAGCGCATAGCGCAGGTAAGTCGTATTATAACTGTAGTCGGATGGATCGATGGTACGCACATTCTCCGCGCCGCAGCTTGCCGCATCGGTGAAATCAACGAGTGTGAACGGTCCCATCGGACTGTCCGACGTTGCCACATAGAGAGAATACCTGTTAAGGGTATTGTTATATGCACCGGAACTCTTCGCATTGGGGAAGCCCGCGCTGAAGAACATGTAGTATGTGCCGTTGTCAACGCCGTCCTCCGTCGTGTCCTCGTAGACCACTTCGGGCGCCCAGAACGACGTCCAGCCCGCTCCGAGGTTGGCGATCGTGCCGCAGTCGACCCAGTAGCTCAAATCAGAGGAACGGGCAACGTTGGTGACCGATGTGCCCACTGTGCCGTAGCGGTAGTAATAGCCGTCGATGGCGGTATTGTCAAGAATGAACGGATCGGCGTACCCTTCCGGGTTTTCGTTCCTTCTCCAGAGCTCGGAGTTGTAGACGGGCGCGTCGGCGTCCGCCTCATACGTCGTTCCGTCGTAGTGCGGGAGCTCATATACCAGTCTGGTCTCCCGTTGTCCGCCGCATGCCGCCAGCGGCAGGCACAGCGCCGCGCAGGCGGCAACGGCGATCGGTCTTATCACTTTTTTCATGATTTTTCCTCCTGTTATCTGATTGAAACGTCAGAGCTGTTCGGGCGGCGTTTTCAGCTTGCCGAGCAGCTTCAGCGCAGGAATGGGGTCGTTGCAGGTGAGCAGCCGCGCGCCGCAGTCGATGGCGTGGCGCACCTGCTCTTCGGTATCCGGGCACCACGTCCAGGGCTGGATGCCCTGCGCGGCATATTCCTCGCACAGCTGCCTGGTGAGACTCCCGTAATAGATGCCCACGGCATATGTGTGGTCGGGCGTCTCGTTGGAGAGGTTGATCTGGTACGGCTCCTGGACGGGGAAGCCCTGCGTCATCACGCCGTACTTCTGGTGAGCGTACTGGACGATATTGGCGTCGAAACAGGCGATGACAAATCGGTCCTCCATGCCGTAATCCAGGAGCATCTTCACCGTCTTGTCAACCGTCTCGAAGGTGGTATCCTTGATCTCCACGTTCAGGGAAATATCGGTGGGCGCCACCGCGTCCAAAAGCTCTTTTAAGGTGGGGATGCGCTCCCCGCGGAACGCATCATCCTTGTGCGAGCCGGCGTCCATGCGCTTGATCTCGTCCAGCGTAAAACTGCGCACGCGGCCGGACTTTTCCGTAGTCCTGTCCACCGTGCAGTCGTGGATGATGACGAGCTCGCAATCGCGGGTCATGTTGATATCGATCTCCAGCTGGTCGACGCCCGCCTCGATGGCCTTGCGGAAGGAGAGCATGGTGTTCTCCGGATAGCGCGCCAGCATGCCGCGGTGGCCCGAGACGACGATGTCCGTCTCGCTCTTGTGAAAGAGCACCTTGCCGAATTTTGAAGTCATATTCTTTCTCCTTATCTGATTTCAGCCCTTGACGCTGCCCATCGTGATGCCCTCGATGAAGAACTTCTGCACGAAGCAGTATAGCAGGATGAGCGGCAGCATGGACATGAGCGTTGCGGCGCAGGCGGCGTTATTGTATCCGCCCGAGCCTGATATATACGAGATGAGCTGCTGCAATGCAAGCTGAAGCGTCCAGAGCTGTTTTTCGCTCGCAAGATAGATGAGCGCAGACGAATAGTTGTTGTACCCGCTGACAAAGCCGAACAGGAACTGCGCCAGGAACACGGGCATGGAGAGCGGAAACACAATGCGGAAAAAGATGGAGAAAAATCCCATGCCGTCGATCTTTGCCGCATCGATGACGCCCGTAGGTACGCTCTTGACATAGGGATAGATGAAGAAAATGGTGCCTGCGCTGCCGAACAGCTTGGGCACGATGAGCGGCAGCACGGACGCCCCGCCCGACGTCCAGCCGATGGCGTCATAGAAGAGATATCCCACCGTTCCCGCCGTAACGGGGATGGTCATGAGCAGGACGTTTGCCGAAAAGAACTTGTTCTTTCCGGGAAAGTTGTACTTGGCATATGCGTATGCCGCCAGTCCCGAAATGGCAAGCCCGCCTATCACGGGGATGAGCGTCTGCCACATGGTATTGAAGAAGCCCACGAACAACGACGAGACTCCGTTCACCATGTTGGGGTCGTTTTCAAAGATGATCTGATACCCTTCAAGAGAAACCGGATCGGGCGCCCAGACAAAGTCGGTAGACGTCATCAGCTGATAATCCGTAGTAAAGGATGTGATGAGAATGATCAGGAAGGGAAAGACGAGAAATGCCGCGTAAAGGAGCAATCCCGCATACACCGCGATCTTGCTGCCCACGCTCATCTTGCGTCTGCTTCCCCCCTTTTTCGGTTTTAATCTTCCGGCAGAACGTGCCATTGTACTCATTCGATGTTTTCCTCCGTCTTTTTTCTCCACTTGAGGAACAGGAAGGAGCCTGCCATCGTGATGATCGCCGTCACCCAGTTGAGGACGGACGCATAGTCCATGTTGGAGAAGGTGATGCCTTCCACATAGGTGTAGTAGGCGACGGTGAGTCCCATGTCGTCCACGCCCGCCGTGCCCGTCCAGGTAATGGGCGCGAGCACGCGCACCTGGTCGAAGGTACCCATGCCGCTCATCCAGCCCGCCAGAGCAAGAAAGAGCGTCATCGGGGCGATTTGCGGCAGCGTGATGCGGATATAGCGCTGCCAGGCGTTGGCGCCGTCAATCTCCGCCGCCTCATACAGACAGGGGTCGATGCCCTTGAACGCCGCCGTGAACATGACGATGCCGTAGCCGGGCGCCGGCCACAGGATGACGATAAAGATGCACCATGTCAGCCAGTTGGCATCCCCGATCCAGTTGATCTCGGTGCCCAGGAGGCTGTTGAGCACGCCCGCTTCCGAGCCGGAAAAGATCTGGCTCCACATGATGGAGACGGCGACCGTCGAACAGATATAGGGTACGAAGTAGAGGATCTGGAAGAACTTGGAGCCGCGCACCTGCGTGTTGATGAGCGTAGCCATTGCGAGCGCGATGAGCAGCGACAGAAACTGCGCACACGTCAGCCAGAGCGTGATGCCCAGTGCATGCCAGTACTTTGCGTCGTGGAAGAAGGTGACGAAGTGCGCAAAGTTGTTCCACTGCATGGTGGAGATCTGGTTGTGCTCGATGTCCGTGAACATCGCCGCGACGGAGATGACGACGGGCACGATATTGAAGATGACATAGCCGATGAAGGGAAGTGCGACGACCAGCCAGCACCACGCCCATTCGCGGCGGAATTTCGGCTTCTTTGCGGACGGCGCGGGCTCGCGGACCTCCGTCGTCTGCGCACCCGTCCGGGCAGTTTCCGTGACCATCAGCGCCTCCCCAGAATGACGATGTTCGTCGCTTCGCAAGCAGCCTGCGCCGCAGTCCCGTTCCCGTCAAGATATTCCGTAATGGTCATGCTGCCCGTGCGCAGATGACTGTTGAAATCGCTCGCCCAGTCGTTGACCCATTCGCCGCTTTCAAAATAAGACCAGTCTCCGATATCTCCGTGGCGGCTGGCATCTGCCGCAGCCCAGTAATTGATATCGGTCCCCTGCTGTGCAAGTCCTTCATAGGCAAGGGTATCCTGATTGGGCTCCCAACGGCCCGTCTTGAGCATGATCGCCTGTCCTTCTTCCCCCGCCGCCCAACTGATGAACTTCCATGCGGCATCATACTTCGCAGGGTCGGAATTTTTGGGAATAACGAGTTGAAACACACGCGTCATGACGTCTCGCGCGCCGACAACGGGCGTATCGTTCTCATACAGCAGCTCACCCGTATAAACTTCCCCGTCATAGGTCGCGCCGATGACTTTCAGATGTTCGCCCGCAAAGCCGCTGCCGCTCTGATAGATGCTTCCGCCCACATATTCGCGATACTGCGTGAGAGGCGCCATATCAAACTGGCCCCGTATGGTGCGATTGAGAGTGTTGATGTTATTTGCATACGTTTCAAGAATCATGGCAACCGTGCCGCTCATAAACTGTGCCGAAATGCTCGTGAGCGTTTCAGGCGTGACGCCATAGCCGGGAACACCGGGCTCCGCCTCCTCATTCGTCGCGTTGGAGAGGCGCACGAATTCAAGAACGGCGTCGTACTGCGAGGGCAGCTCATGCAGTCCGTCCATATTTTCGATGCCCTCCTGATTGACCTTGTCCTCATAGGAGACGATCTCGCCTGCGGCATATTCGTTGCCGTTGACCGTGACCGCCTGCGTGGCAAGGTAGTTGGGCGTCTCATCGAACAGCGTAAAGTTGTATTTCTCGCCGTCATAGCCAATGCAGTCTCCCCCGACCGACCAGCCGTACTGGAACCAGTACTCGCCCAGATAGCCGTAGGTACTCATTGAGGTACTGTTATATCTTTTCGTGAGCATCTTGGCAAGATGGCGCATCTCCTCCCAGTTGGTGGGGATGCGGTTGTTGAACACCTTATACACCGTCTGTCCGGCAAGGTTGGCAGATGCCGTGAGCCCGTCGGCGGGCGCCGTAAGATACTCCGCATATCCGTGCGGCGCAAAAGAGGTACCGTTTGCCGCGTTGTACTCCTCCAGCTCATCCCCGGCAACGGAGATGACGTTGATGCCCACCGCGTCAAAATGGCTTTTGTTATAAAACAGAACGGACGTACTGGTACCGAACGGCATGGCGAGCAGTTCCTGTCCTGCTCCCGCGTAAGACTTTTCTCCGCTACCGCCCACCGTCAGCCGGCAGCTGTTGAGCACCGCTTCGGGAATATCGGAAGTATCAAAGTTGCTCTCGGCAAGATAGTCGCTCATGTCAACGAACAGACCGTCCACCGCAAATCCTTTGAATACTTCATCGTTGGTGATCATCACAACGCTCGCATCGCAGCTGCCCTCATAGGTGTTGCGTTCATCTCCGATGCCGTTGATCATGGAGGGCGAAACATACACACCGTCCTCCGCCCCCTGCGTATCGTTGTATGTGCGCACAAGCTCGTAGAACGTCGGATTGGTATTGATATCCGCTTCGTACCAAAACTCGATGCCCACTCTGCCCTCGGGCACCGTCTCCGTCTGGCAGCCCGCAAACGACAGCGCGGCGCTCACCCCTACGGCAACTGCCAGAATTCTTGTGATCTTCTTCATAAAACAACCTCCTTTTGTGTGCGCGGATACGCGGTCTTATTTCAGATACAGCGGCATGTTCGCCTCTTCCAGGGCGTTCACGAACACGCTGTAATATTCCAGCATGGGATGGATCTGATCTTTGAGCATGTCTGCCGTGATCTTGCTGGGCGTATCCAGCCAGACGATCCAGTCGCGCTGCGCGCACCACGCCTGCATGTTTTCGTTGACCCTTGTAACGGTGTTGATCTTATCGCCGTCATAGGCGCGCTGCGTGATGCCGAAGTAGTAGATATTCGTCTCGGGATACAGATCGTGCAGGACCAAAAAGAGCCGCTGCAGCGCATACGTCGTCTCGAAAAGGTCCATCTCATCGTCGTAGACGTTGTTGGTGCCGACGTGGATGGCGATGTTGGCGGGCACCAGATCGCCCAGCACGGCGGAGGCAAGCGTCTCCCAGTCGTAGCTGGTGGTCGAACTGATGCCGCAGCACAGGGCGTCCATGCCCTGATAATATGTGGAAAAATTCGTCCAGAAATAGCGCGTATCAAAGAAGGAATCGCCCAGGAACACCGTCGTGCGCCCGCTGGTGCCGTTCAGCGAACAGAGCATGGCAAGGCTGGAGGCGTATGCCGTATAGTCGCTCGTGTCATAGCGGTCGCCCGATTTATCCACCACCTCATAGTAGACGGTGAACTCCGCAGAAAAGTTCTCGCTTCTGGCGGTGACCGTCGTCCTGCCCGTTGCGTCGGCAACGCAAGAGATGAGATTGTTCTCTCCGTCCACCGCAATGAGCGTTTCGTCATATTCATAGGTAAGCGGCTCTGCCTCGGACGCCACCGAGAACACGGGGAAAAATTCGACGGCGGGATAGTCCTTCCAGACATACACGTCCTCGATGGTCAGCGTCCCCTCCGGGCGCTCGGGCGTCTCGCCCGGCTCCTGCGTTCCGGGCCCGTCCGAAACGGGAGGCTCCTCCACCGGCCCGCCGCATGCCGCGAGCGAAAAGACCATGCACAGACAGAGCAATCCTGCAAGGAAACGTGATTTCTTCATACCTTTCCTCCATGTGCCGCACAGCGCGGCTTTTGTTGTAATGCAAGCGCTTCCGGCCAGCGGCAAAACGCAGGAAACGCCATTGCCGCAGCCTGTTGCACAATTCAATTATACTATATAATTTTGACTTGTATAGAATTACAGTACAAAAAAATTGTATATGAGTACAAATGTTGCCAATTTGTATCAAAATTGTAACCAACATGTAATTTTTTTGTAAAATATTATCTCATTTTCCAAACCGTGGATTTTATTTGCTTTCAAATAAGAATTGTGGTATGCTGAAAAGGATCGGAGGGGCACGATGGAACAGCTCAATTATCCCGCTTCCCTGGGGAAACATAAAAAGGCGCAGACCTTCAACCTGGACGACGAACGCTTCGGACTGCGCGACAGCCTTGCCTATTTTCACGACAGTGCCAATCCCGTGTACGAGTTCCCGCTCTACATGCACAAGCACGACTTCTATGAGCTCAACATCATTGTGCGCGGTTACGGCAGGCACTATATCGAGGACAAGAACTTTCCCGCGGTGCCGGGCGACG
>CAJFNH010000003.1 GCA_904394195.1 Candidatus Gallimonas caecicola | reverse complement strand
ATTTGCGCGAGCTAAAATTTGTAAGCCCTTAAAATCGCGCAAAGAAAGAAAACGGGGCAGTGTCAGCCCGCAGGGCGTGCCCTGCCCAAGTTGTCTTTCAAATCACGGCAAAGATTTTTGCCTTTGCAAAAAGATTTGCGTGAAATCTGTTCACATCTCATCCAGCGTCAGGCTGAACGCGGGAATAAAGTGCTCGAAAAAGTAGTCGACGGAGCGCATCTTTCTTTCCAGAAGCGCCGCTTTGATGGTCTTTTCCGCCTGCACGAACTCCGAATTACCCGAGCGCAGTTCCTCCAGGCACTTGATATATGCCGAGAGCTTGTCCGCCGCCTTGACGAAGGCGTATTCTTCCGACGATTTGTCCGCCTGCAAAAAGGGGTAGATCGCCCCCTTCAGTTCCTCGGGCAGCGTGGCAGCGATCTTGTCGACGGCGAGCTGCTCCACCTTGGCATATTCGCCGTGCAGCTGCATGTTGAAGTATTTTACGGGCGTGGGCATGTCCCCCGTCATCACCTCGCTCACCTCGTGATAGAGCGCATAGAGCACCGCGCGCTCCACGTTGACGTGCCCGCCGTACACCTCGTTCTCGATGGAGACGAGCGCGTGCGTGAGCACCGCCACCTGGTGGGAGTGCTCCATGATATTCTCGTCCCGCGTGGAGCGCATGAGCTGCCAGCGGCGGATGAACTTCATTCTGTCAAGATAGGCGTAAAATTTATCCATAGTTATCTCCTATTCTGATTTATCTCTTTTGCCCATATTGCATCTGCTGCATAATGTACGTAAATTTGATAGAACGGTTTTCCCGCCCTTTGAAACAGGAACTATATGATCGATATGCAACGTAACGCCGTCAGAAGCAGTCGCCCCGCACAGTTGGCATCGAAAACCGTCCCTTTTCATAATATCATAGCGCAAGCTGTCCGTCATTTTCGCTCTTTCCGCCGCAGCCGAGCGCTGATATTCCGTCATCTGTTCATATTCCTGTATGGCAATCGAAAGATACTCAGAAACTTGCCAATAGCCATATATCACCCCGTGATAATAATGATTTCTTCCCTGGGGACTTATGTAACTCGCCGTAACTTTTAAGTTGATATCCAATGCAGGAGTTTGAGTTTGTTTTTTTGACAACCTGTTTTCAACATTTATGTATCTTTCACACGAAATGTGGTATCGCCTACATATTTCCTCCAGCTTATGCGTTTCACATGATTGGACCTCTTTCATGTATTTTTCATACGCAGCTTTGTTGAGCCTTATTTTGGAAAGCAACTCCTCTATTTCACTTTGATGATTGAGCAGATACTCTTTCAAGTGTGATAAATAATCAAATCTGTCAAACTCTCTTTTCGATTTACATCTTGTTGGATAAGTAATCTCCGTATCACAAACCAAAAAAGTATATTTATCATTGATCTGTTGCAGTTCTTTCAAACGATTACTTGTTTTTATTACGATCGATTTCCATCTTTCATTCAACAACGACCAAATTGCTACAGAAATGATTGCCGCACATAGCAACGCGGCAACAACAATCAATACAATTTTTCCCGTATCCATCATAAATCCTCTTTTGAATCAAATTGATTATACTACAAAACATATAAAAATTCAATTGACTTTCCCAAAAAAACGCACTATAATGATGGTATCAAAATCAAATATCCGTCGCGGGTGCCGTAAAAGGCTGAGATCATACCGTTTGAATCGGACAAGGTAATACTTGAACGAAAGAACAGGAGGAGCAAGATTGTTTTCGCCCGCGTTTTGCGCGGGCGTTTTTTTACGCTTCGGACGGATACAAGGAGGTCTTATGTTACTTTCTTCCCTGCTGGCAGCCTATCAGGGCTACTGGACGACGGGCGAGGGCGAGAACGAAGTGGAACACTACGACTACCCCGACGTGTGGACTTCGTTCGCGCAGGAATCGCTGATGAACGTGTTTTTGTATGCCGCCATCGCGCTCGTCGTCATCCTGCTCGCCGTGGGCATCTTCGTGCGCTATAAGCGGCAGGAGTCGCTTGCAAGCTACACGCGCACGGCGATGGCGCTCGCCGTCGGCTTTGCCGTCACCGTCATCGTCACGATGCTCTCGCTGGAGTTCTTCGATATGGCAGAAAAGGGCTATATCTTCGATATCGTGCTCTGGCCTTCCGTGGTGTGCGCCATCGTTCTCGTGTTGAGCGCAGCCGCCGTCTACGTCGCCTCCCTCTTCTCCAAAAAAGCGATGCGCATCACGGGCATCGCGGCGGGCAGCCTTTCGGGCGCGGCGCTCATTTGCGTCATCGTCTGCCTGATCGTGTATTACGCCTCGGGCGACGCCGAGGGCAACAACGGCGTCACCGTCACTTCAACGGAGAGCCTTGCGATGTACCTGTGCGCGCTGGGGCTCATCGCCGTCATCGCGGTGCTCGCCTTTGTATGCGGCAGAAAGGACAAGAAGGGCTTTGACAGCAAGTCCATCTCCTACGCCGCCGTCTGCATCGCCTTGAGCTTTGCCCTGTCCTATATCTCCCCCATCCACATGCCGCAGGGCGGCTCGGTGACCATCGGCTCGCTCGTGCCCCTGATGATCTACTCCTACATGTTCGGCACGAAGAAGGGCGTGTTCGCGGGCTTTGTGTACGGCCTCTTGCAGATCATTCAGGATCCCTGGCTCATCCACCCCGCGCAGATGCTGCTCGACTATCCCATCGCCTTTGCGGCGATCGGCCTGTCCGGCATGTTCGCGCACGTCAAAAAGCTGGAAAAGCTGCCGCAGCTGCAGATCGCGCTGGGCGGCATCGTTGCAAGCGTTCTGCGCTTTGCCGCGCACCTCTTTTCGGGCGTGTTCGCCTTCTCCTACCTTGCCCCCGATGTGGACGCGTGGATCTACTCGCTCGGCTACAATGCGACCTACGTCTTCCCCGATATCGCCATCGCCATTGCGGTGTGCATCATCGTGTTCAGCTCCAGAGCGTTCATGAAGCAGGTGAGAAAGTTCTCCGCCCCCGCCAAGGAGGCGCCCGCCGAGGGCGCTGCGCCCGAGATCGCTAACGCCCCTGCCGAAGCCGCCGCGCCCGCGCAGCCCGAGGCGCCCGCCCCGCAGGATGGCGCGAAAAAGCAATAACGTCCCGACAAAAAAGCTCCGCTTTGCAAAGCGGAGCTTTTTTCATACGAACTGCAGAATGTCCACGAGTACGGCAAAGCCCAGGAGCAGCACAAACCCGACGGCGTGGATGATCGCCTCCACCTTGCGGTTGACGGGTTTGCCGCGGATCCATTCGATGAGCGTGAAGATGACCTTACTTCCGTCCAGCGCGGGGATGGGCAACAGGTTGAACACGGCAAGGTTGACCCCCAGAAAGCCCGCGATCTCCAGAAATCCGCGAAAACTCCTGCCCGCGATCTGCGAGGTGAGCGCGATGGTCGTGACGGGCCCGCCCAGCGCGGAGACGCCCAGCCTGCCCGTCAACAGTTCGCCCAGCACGCGGAAGATGGAGCCCGCGATCTTGAAGGAATAGGCGAAGGAGCGTCCCAGCGTCTCCCAGAATCCGAAGCGGTAGGAGGCGTTGGCGAGCTGCCACGTTCCGCCCTCCTCGCCCGCCTCGCAGGCAACGCCCAGCGCCGTCCACACGCTGTCCAGGTCGGCGCTGTTTTGCACCGTCACGTCGGCGCGCAGCATGACGCGCACCGTCATCTCCTCCCGCCGCACGGGGGTATCCCCGTCCCATTCGACCACGCGCGAGACGCGCATCGCCACCAGATCGCCCTGCTTTTTTTCATTCAGCGCCTGCGCGATATCGGTGGTCAGATAGAGGTTTTTCCCCTCCGCTTCCAGAAGCACGTCATACTTTTGCAGGCAGTACTGTGCGGGATATTCCGCCGTGGGCTGCATTTCGTAGACGGCGATCATCGTCTGTCCATAGGCAAAAAAGCAGATGATGATGAGCAGCACCGCCAGCACATAGTTCATGAACGCGCCCGCGACGAGCACGATGATGCGCTTCCAGGGCGCCATGTGGGTGAACTCGCCCCCGCGCGGCGAAACGGCCGCGCCGCTCTGCGCCGTCGCTTCGGGCGCGTCCTCCTGAACGGGCGGCCGCGGATCTTCGCTCTGCACGGGCATGGCATTTTCCGCTTCGCCCGTCGGCGCGGCAGAAGCTTCCGCCGCCTCCGGGAAGGACTCGGCGGGCGGAGCGCTCTCCTGCTCCCCGTCCTCCCCCGCAAAGGCGCAATAGCCGCCCAGCGGGATAAGGCGCAGAGCAAACAGTTCGCCCGTCTTTTTGCTGCGGCGCTTGAAGAGCGCGGGTCCGAAGCCGACGGAAAATTCGTCGATACGAAACTTGAGGATCCTGCCCGCAAGGTAGTGTCCGAACTCGTGCACGGTGATCATCACGAGCAGGATGAGGATGGCGAGCACGACCGAGCCGACCGTGCTCCAGACGTTAAGAAGCAGATATTCCATAGATGAGCGTATGCGCACAGGCGCGGGCGCGCGCGTCCGTTTCGGCGAGGTGTTCGAACGTGTCCGCCTCCTCGCGCGGGAAGGCGGACAGGGCGCCTTCGATAGTTTGGGCGATGGCGGGAAAGGTTATGCGGTCTGCCAGAAAGGCGCGCACCGCCTCCTCCGCCGCCGCATTGAGCACCGTGGGCAGCGTTCCGCCCGCCCTGCCCGCCTCCACGGCAAGCGAAAAACAGGGAAATTTTTGTTTGGGAAAGGGAAGGAAGGTCAGTTTTCCCAGCGACGGAAGGTCGAGGGGCGCTTCGCAGGGCAGGCGTTCGGGATAGGCGAGTGCAAGCTGGATGGGCACGCGCATATCGGGATAGCCGAGCTGCGCGAGCGCGGCGCCGTCCGCAAAATACACGAGGGAGTGCACGATGCTCTCGGGGTGTACCACCGCCTCGATCTTATCAAAGGGCGCGCCGTACAGCCTGTTTGCCTCGATGACCTCATAGCCCTTGTTGAGCAGCGTTGCGCTGTCCACCGTGATCTTGGCGCCCATGTTCCAGGTGGGATGCTTTAAGGCGTCCGCTGCCTTCACATGGCGCAGTTCTTCCTCGGTATAATGCAGAAAGGGTCCCCCGCTCGCCGTGAGCACCAGTCGCTCGAAGGGCGCGTCGCGGCGGAAGGAGAGGCATTGGAAGATGGCGGAGTGCTCGCTGTCGACGGGCACCAGTTCGGAGCCCCCCTTTTTGAGCGCCCGCGCAACGAGTTCTCCCCCGCACACGAGGGATTCCTTATTGGCGAGCGCGATGCGCACGCCTGCCGCAGCGGCAAGCAGCGTATAGTTCAGGCCCGCAAATCCGCCCGCCGCAATGAGCGCAACGTCGCAGTCCTCGAACAGCTCCTGCGCCTGCCCGACCGCCCGCGTGCCCGCAGGCGGCGTGAACGTGCCGTGCGCACACAGCGCGCGGCGGGGGGCAAATTCGTGAAGAAGGGAGGAGAACGCCTCGCCTGCATGTCCGCAAGCGAGCGAAGAAAAACAGAAGCGGTCGGGGTAGCGGCGCACGACGTCCGCCGTCTGAACGCCGATGCTCCCCGTACATCCGATAAGCGCGATCCTGACCATAGTCACCCTGTAAAAAACGCCCGCCTTGCGGCGGGCGCAACCCTGATTTATTTTATGCGGGCGCTCCCGCAAACATGATGCGCGCGACAAAGATGAGCGCCACGATAAGGCTTGCATAAAGCGAGGAGTCGATCCTGTCAAGAATGCCGCCATGCCCGGGCAGCAGGTTGCCCATATCTTTGATGCCCAGTTTGCGCTTGAAGGCGCTCTCCACCAGATCGCCGAACTGCGCGAACGCCGAAACGAGCACCCCCATGCCGACAAACAGCGCGAGATCGGACCACATAAATTCGGGCGCAACCAAGGTAAACTGTGCGAACGCCGTCCATTCCACGCACCTGCACAGCCCGTAATAAACAAAGAACACCACGACCCCGCCGATCGCCCCGCCAATCAGACCGCCGAAGCCGCCGATGAGCGTCTTATTGGGGCTGACGTTGGGCGCCATTTTGGCAGGAAGTTTTTTGCCCAGGGATTTGCCGAACGTATATGCAAGGCAGTCTGCCGCAGGACTGATGACAAAGACCATCGCGATCGCCGCGTCCGAATAATAGGCGAGGTGATTGCAGACCGTCATGATGACAAGGAACACTGATGGATACAGATAGCAGACGAGCGTGTATCCCACCGATTCAAGGCTGACACGCGTGTGGGCAAATACCAAAAGCCCGAACGACACGGCAATGCCCGCGATAAACATGATGAGCGTGATATGCGGCGCGTAGTTGCGCCCCACCGCCGCCATCGGATCGTCGGGATCGGGCATCTGCACGCCGAGTACGTCCGTAAACACAACATCCGCAGCAATATAGGTCACGACAACGAGAATGGCGAAGGTCATGGCGACGATCTTCTGCGATTTGTGCAGCTTATCGCCGAATGCGCGGATCATCTCATAGGTGCCGATCACCGTAAATACCACGATGAGCACGTCAAAACACAGTTTGTGCACGAAAATCTTGAGCACAAAAAATGCGAGCAGTACGAGCGCGTACACAAGCCCGGTGATCAGGCGCAGCGTAGTATTGCTCAATTTCTTTTTTCCGTCAGGCGCACCCTCCGGCGCGCTCTGCGTTACTTTTTCATCATCCATATTTCTTCTACCGACCGGTCAGACTTTTCCGAAGCGACGCTCCCGGCGGGCATACGCCTCCAGCGCCTTATCCAGCTCTTTGTCCGTAAAATCGGGAAAGAGCACATCCGTAAAATACAGTTCGCTGTATGCCGTCTGCCACAGCAAAAAATTGGACAGGCGCAGTTCCTTCCCCGTGCGGATGAGAAGATCGGGGTCGGGCACGCCGCCTGTGGAGAGCAGGCAGGAAAACTCCTGTTGCGTCACCTCTTTCCCGCCGCGCACCGCCCGATTGACCGCCGAGAGGATATCCTGCCGCCCGCCGTAGCCGATGGCAAGCTGCATAAGCCCCGCCCTACCGCCCGCGGTGAGCGCCTCCCCCTCTTCGATGAGGGAAACGACATCGGCGGGCAGAAGGGACCTGTCGCCGATCACCTTGAGCGCGATAGATTTCTCGCGCAGAGTGCGGGCATTCTTCGGAAAATATTCGCGGAAGAGCGCATACAGCCCGTCGAGCTCCTGCGCCGGACGGGACAGATTTTCGGTGGAGAGCGCAAACAGCGTGCAGATTTTGACGCCGCGCGCAAAAATGTGCTCGGCAAGCCCGATCATGCGGTTCATGCCCGCTCTGTGCCCCGCCGCGCGCGGCAGCAGACGTTTTTTTGCCCAGCGCCCGTTGCCGTCCATGATGACGGCAACGTGGCGCGGAAGATCGTGTTCGTCCATCAGACGGTGAGCAGCTCCTTTTCCTTGGCAGCGACCGCCTTGTCGATGTCCTCCACGCAGGCGGAGATCTTCTTCTCCACATCCTGTTCGCACGCCTTGCTCTCGTCCTCGGAGAGCTCCTTGTTGTTCTTCATCTTCTTCAGGGAATCCATCGCCTCGCGGCGCACGTTGCGTGCGGCGACCTTGGACTCTTCGCCCATGCGCCTGACCTGTTTTACCAGCTCCTTTCTGCGCTCCTCGGTGAGTTCGGGGAACACAAGGCGAATGACGTTGCCGTCGTTGGTGGGCGTCAGCCCGATGTTGGCGGACAGGATGGCCTTCTCGATGGCTTTGAGAAGGGACTTATCCCACGGGCTGATGACAAGGCATCTTGCGTCCAGCGCGGAGATATTGCCCAGCTGATTGAGGGGGCTCATGCCGCCGTATGCCTCGACCTGGATCTTGTCGAGGATGTGCGGGTTTGCCCTGCCCGCGCGCACCGCCGCGAACTCTTCCTTGAGCACGCTGACCGTCTTTTCCAGCTTATCCTCAAGAATGAGGAAGATCTCCTGTACCTGTTCGTTGTCTATCATAAATGAAGCTCCTTGGGCTTATTTTTTATTCGTTGGAAATGAGGGTGCCCAGCTTTTCGCCGCACACCGCGCGCACGATGGAATCCTTTTCATCGAGTGCGAACGCCAGCACGGGAACGTGGTTTTCCATGCACATGGTCGCCGCCGTCGTATCCATCGCCTTCAGCCCCTTGTTGATGATATCGCTGAAGGTGAGGTGGTCGTACTTCTTGGCGTTCGGGTTGACGGCGGGATCGCTGTCGTAAATGCCGTCTACATTCTTTGCCATGAGCAGCACGTCCGCGTCGATCTCGCAGGCGCGCTGTGCCGCAGCCGTATCCGTCGAGCAGTAGGGATTGCCCGTGCCGCACGCCATGATGACGATGCGCCCCTTTTCGAAGTGGTGCAGCGTCTTGCGCAGGATATAGGGCTCGGCGACGGAGGTCATGATGAGCGCCGTCTGCACCCGCGTGGGAATGCCGCGCTGCTCGATGGCGTCCATCATGGCAAGCGAGTTCATGACGGTGGCGAGCATGCCCATGTGATCGGCGGTCGTGCGATCCATGTTCGTTCCCTGGCGGCCCCGCCAGAAATTGCCGCCCCCGATCACGAGCCCGATCTGCACGCCCATCTCGTGTACCTTGACGAGCTGATCGACGACCCTTGCAACGACGTTCTCGTTGAGGCCGAACCGCTGTTCGCCCGCAAGCGCTTCGCCTGAAAGTTTCAAAAGAATGCGATGATATTTGGGCGTCATTTCCCTCTCCTTCTGCCGTACGGCAGCCGCCGTTTTTAACAGTATAGCATATCCATGCAAAAAAAGCAAGACGAAACGGTAAAATTTGCCGCCGCGGATTTGCAGAAAAGAAAGGGGTGCGCCGCAGCTCAAAACTGCGGCGCACCCCTTTTGTTCCGTCATCGCCCGTTATCCGATCTCCTTGACTTCATACCCGGCCTGTGTGACGGCGGCGGCGAGCACGTCGTCGCCGACGGGCGCGGAAAGCGTGACGACGGCGCGCTTCTTTTTCAGGTCGACATCCGCCTTTTCGACGCCCTCCACCGCCTGCAGGGCATCCGTGACATGCCGGACGCAGTGCTGGCACATCATGCCCTCGATCTTAAGTTCCCGTTTCATATCCGTTCCTCCTTGTTCGGTTTTTTTCTTCTTCCCGCCGCGCATGAACACCGTCAGCCGCAGCGCATTGCCCACCACGAACAGCGACGAACAGCTCATCGCCGCCGCAGCGATCATGGGGTTGAGCGTGACGCCCAGCACGGCGAAGCAGCCTGCCGCAAGCGGGATACAGATGCAGTTATAAAAGAACGCCCAGAAGAGATTTTGCCGGATGATGCGCATCGTCCGCCTTGCCAGCGCAAAGGCGCGGGGCGCCGCGGCAAGGTCGCCCCCCATCAGCACGATGTCCGCGCTCTCGATGGCAACGTCCGTGCCGTTGCCCATCGCGATGCCGACGTCCGCTTCCTTGAGCGCGGGCGAATCGTTGATGCCGTCGCCGATCATAGCGACCCCCTTTTTCGCATGTCTGCCCGGCTGCGCATTGTGCTGCTTGCGCTCCACACAGTAGCGCAGCTTATCCTGCGGGAGCACTTCGGCATATACCATGTCCGCGGGAATGCCCGCGCGCTCGGCGATAGAGCGCGCGCAGGCGGCGTTGTCGCCCGTGAGCATGTACGTCTCCAGCCCCATCGCGTGCATGTCCGCCACCGCCGCGGCGCTGCCCGCCTTGATCGTATCGGCAAGCCCGAACATGGCTATCACCTTTTCTGCGTCCGACAAGAAGAGTACGGTCATGCCCTGCGCCGAAAGCCGCCCGAACGTCTCGCGGTGCGCCGAAATATCCACGCCGCGCGCCTCCATCATCCTGTCGTTCCCCAGATAATATTCCCGGCCGTCCACCACGCCGCGCGCGCCCTGGCCGACAACATATTCCACGTCCTGCGCCTGCGCTCCAGCGCTGCAATAGGCAACGATGCACTGCGCGAGCGGATGGTTGAGCTTTTGTTCCAGCGCGTAGGCAATGTCCTTTGCCCGCTCTTCTCCGTATTCCTCGAAGAACACGACGGAGGGCTTGCCTTCGGTGATGGTCGCCGTCTTGTCGAGCAGCACCGTACCCACGTCCGCCGCGCGCTGCAGCGCATCGGCATTTTTCACGAGCACGCCGAGCGACGCGCCCCTTCCCGTTGCCGCCATGACGGCAACGGGCGTCGCCAGTCCGAGCGCACAGGGGCAGGAGATGACGATGACGCTCACGCCGAAGTTGAACGCCGCCGCCACATCCCACGTTGTAAACAGCCACGCGAGGAAGGTGACGAGGGCGATGCCCAGCACGACGGGCACGAACACGGCGGAGATCTTGTCGGCGAGCTTCTGGATGGGCGCCTTGCTGGCGCCCGCCTCGCGCACCATGCGGATGATGGAGGAGAGCATGGTCTGCTCGCCCACCTTCTCCGCCCCGATCTTGAGATACCCGCTCGTCACAAGGGAGGCGCTCACGGCGCGGCTGCCCGCCGTCAGCTCGACGGGCAGGCTCTCGCCCGTCACCGCCGACTGGTCGGCAAAGGCGTGCCCTTCCAGAACGATGCCGTCCACCGCGACCGATTCCCCCTGCCGGACGACGACGATGTCCCCCTGCGCGACCTCAGAGAGGGCGATCGTAAGCTCACGCCCCTCCCGCTCCACCGTGACGGTATCGGGCGCAAGGGAGAGCAGCTTTTCGATCTCCCGCCCCGTGCGGCGCTTGCTCTTGTCCTCCAGCCATTTGCCCAGCGTGACGAGCGTGACGATCATCGCCGCCGATTCAAAAAAGAGGGTGGGCTCCTCCGGCGTCAGGATGGCCATGACGAGGGAATACACAAAGGAGACCGCGGCGCCCAGCGTGACGAGCGTATCCATATTGGGCACGAGCTTTACCGCGGCGCGCACGCCGCTGACAAAAAATTGGTAGTTGACGGCGAGGATAGCGAGCGTCAGCGCGATCTGAACGCCGTAATTTGCCCACCCGTGCGGCACGGGGACGCCCATCATGTGCCCCATCGCAAAATACATTTCGGGCAGGAGCAGGATGAGCGATATGAGAAAACGCACGCCCAGCGTAAAGCGCCTCTTTCTCTTTTCCGGCACCTTGCCGTAGTCGTATGCGCCGTAGCCGAGCGCCGTGACCGCCTTTTTAATGCCCGCGTCCGTCATGACGTGCTCGTCAAAAGTGACGTCCATGCTCTCGCCCATCAGCGAAACGGCGCAGCTCGTCACGCCGTCCAATTTTTTGACGGTGCGCTCGATGCCCGACGAGCACGCCGCGCACGTCATGCCCGTGATCGAATATTTCTTATCCATGCCTCATTCTCCATGCCCCTTGCGCCGATAGCGGCGCAAAGAGCGCAAATACGTCGTTAATTGAGCTTTTTGATGAGTTCCACCGTCTCCCTGACGATGTTCTCATCCCCCGCCCTGATCTTTTCCGAAACGCAGGTGTTCATGTGGTCCTCCAGCACCAGATAACCGAAGGCGCGCACGGCGCTCTCCACCGCGGATACCTGCACGAGCACCTCGCCGCAGTAGCGGTTTTCCTCCACCATCTTTTTGATGCCTGCGATCTGCCCGCTGATGCGGTTGAGCCGGTTGATAAGGTTCTTCACCTGTTGCTCGCTGCGCGGCACATCCTTGAAATGTTCCCGGCACCCTTCACATCCTTTCATAACTTCCTCCATAGTACCCCCATGGGGTATCTGCATTATACCCCATAAGGGTATATCTGTCAAGCGTTTTGCACAAAAAAATCGGCGCATACTGCGCCGAATGTCATGTCGGTATAGACTATCTTTTTTCAAACTGCGATTTGGGCGCGCCGCACACGGGACAGAGCCAATCGTCGGGGAGCTCTTCAAAGGGCACCTTGCCGTCGTACACATAGCCGCAGATCTTGCAGACGTATTTTGCCGCCGTCTGTCCGGCTTCCGGCGCGATATAGGTGGGCGCCTTTGCGGCAGTCTTGCCCTTCAATACCTTGTGATAGTAGGCATACGTCATGGGCGTGCCCGCTTTCAGAACGTCCGCGTCCATGACCTCGCCCAGAAACACGGTGTGCGTTGCCGTCTCCATTTTGTCGATGACCCTGCAGGAAAACCAGCACATGGCGCCATCCGGAACGGGGAGCTTGCCGCGCACCTGCCACGAAAAATCGGCAAACTTATCCTTTTCCCTGGAGGAGAAGAAGCCGAACTTGCCGATGAGCTTGGGATCGCAGTCCTCGGCGAGCACGCAGACAGAAAAATAGCCCGTATCCGACACGCACCGATTCGTATAGTTGCCGTGATTGAGCGAAACGGCAAGCGTGGCGGGCTCCGCCGTGATCTGCATGGCGCTGTTGGCAACGCACCCGACGGGGCGTCCCTCATCCCAGCTCGTACACAGATACACCCCGTACGAAAGATTGTAAAAAGCCGTCTTGTTCATAAAAACCCCTCCCTTATCCTCTGTTTCTTCCAAAAGAAAATGCCTACGGAAGGCAGGCCCGCCTTTGTCCGTCTTTTCCGGCGGAAAGGTCGCACACATACCTGCAGAACCTTTGCCGTATAAAAAGAAGCGGGCCTGGACAGTCCGCTTCCGTACGTTGCAGCTTACTTTGCTTCTTCTTTTTCGGCGATGACTTCCTTGCCGTCGTAATAGCCGCAATTCTTGCACACGCGGTGCGCGACCTTCAGCTCATGGCAATGCGGGCACTCGACGAGCGTAGCCGCGGTCGCCTTGTAATTCGCAAAACGCTTGTTGGTCCTGCTCTTCGACTGCTTTGTCTTGGGGACTGCCATTTCTCTTCACCTCTTCTTAATCTTTTTCCCATTGCTCGCACGCCTTGCACAGGAGCCGCGAAGGAAGCGCGAACAGAATACTGTCGTGCAAAAATTCCTTGAGCGAGACTTTCCCGCCCGTATAGCCGTACGCCTCGCCGTCGCCTTCCCCCGGAACGAACACCGCATCCACCGCAAACAAAATATCGGACGACGCCGGCGAAAGACAGCGCGAACACGATCCCGTGAGCGTGAATGAGATATTCCCGTCCACTTCCACCGTTGCGTTGTCCGTCAAAATCGACCAGTCAAGCTGCGCACGGACGGGACCCGCAAACTTCACGAAGGGAATTTCAAGGAGCGATTCGTCCGCTTCAAACAAAACATCGATCGTTCCTTCAAAATTTTTTCTCGCGATATTGCCGCGGACGTCTATTTCGGGAATCATTGACTTACAAAGTATAGGCGATTTCGCCGTCTTTGTCAATCTTTTTTGGCGCGCATTTACAGGTTTTTTGAAAAATCAGACGAGCGCCGCCGTCTCGCGCGCGATGACCAGCTCTTCGTTGGTGGGAATGACGAGCACTTTCACCCTGGAAGAGTCCGCCGAGATCTCATGAATGGCGCCGTCGTTCTTATATTCGTTCTTCGCGGGGTCGATCTCGATGCCGAACGCCTGCATGTCCGAAAGAACGCCGGCGCGGATATGGGGCGTATTTTCGCCCACGCCCGCCGTGAACACGACGGCGTCCAGCCCGCCCAGCGCCGCCATGTATGCGCCCACATACTTCTTGCAGGCGTATGTAAACATGTTGAGCGCCAGCTGCGCGCGGTAATTTCCCTCCTTTGCGGCCGCCGTCAGATCGCGGTAGTCGCTGGACACGCCGGAAACGCCCAGCATGCCGCACTTCTTGTTGAGGTAAACGAGCGCTTCATGGATATCCATGCCCTTCTTTTTGCACAAAAACTCTACTGCGGCAGCATCGATATCGCCGCTGCGCGTGCCCATCGGCACGCCCGCAAGCGGCGTGAAGCCCATGGACGTATCGATGCACTTTCCGCCTTTGACCGCCGAAATGGAGGAGCCGTTGCCGAGGTGGCAGGTGATGATCTTCAGCTGCGCGGGATCTTTGCCCAGATAGTCCGCCGCCGCCTGCGATACAAACTTGTGCGACGTACCGTGCGCACCGTACTTGCGGACCTGATAGGTCTTGTAGTCGTCGTAGTCGATGGCGTACAGATAGGCATAGTCGGGCATGGTGGCGTGGAAGGAGGTATCGAACACGAGCGCCATCTTCTTGTCCGGCATGACGGCGCGGCAGGCATTGACGCCCAGGATGGCGGCGGGATTGTGCAGCGGCGCAAGTTCCGCGATCTCGTCCATCGTCTTCATCACCTCATCGGTGACGAGCGTGGTCTTTTTGAATGCCTCGCCCGAGGCGACCACGCGGTGTCCGACGGCGTCGATCTCATCCATCGAACGGATGACGCCCGCCTCCGCGTCCGTGAGTTCATGAAGGACGAGCTGGATGGCCTGCGTGTGGTCGGCGATCTCGCGCTCAATGACGAAGGTCTTGCCGCCTGCCTTATGGGTGAGGCAGCCGCCCCTGATGCCGATGCGCTCGACGTTGCCCTTGGCGAGCACCTCTTCCGTTTCAATGTTGATGAGCTGATATTTGAGCGAGGAGCTCCCCGCGTTGATGACAAGGATCTTCATATCGTTCCCCTTTTGCGTTTCAGTCCTTTACCTGCAGCGCCGTGATGGCGACGGCAAGCACGATGTCGGAGGGTTTGCAGCCGCGCGAAAGATCGTTGAGCGGCTTTGCAAAGCCCTGGCAGATGGGTCCCACCGCCTGGAACCCGCCCAGGCGCTCGGCGATCTTGTAACCGATATTGCCCGACTGCAGGTCGGGGAAGACGAACACGTTGGCGTGCCCCGCGACCGCAGATTTGGGCGCCTTGATGGCAGCGACCTCGGGCACGAGCGCCGCGTCGAACTGCAGCTCGCCGTCGAGAGCAAGCTCGGGCGCCTTTTCCTTGGCGATGCGCGTGGCCTCCTGCACGAGCGTCACGTTGTCGTGCTTGGCGCTGCCCATCGTCGAGAAGGAGAGCATGGCGACCTTGGGCTCGATGCCCGCGATCTCCTTGGCGCTGCGCGCCGTGGCAATGGCGCAGTCGGCAAGCCCTTCCGCCGTATAGGTGGGATTGAGGCCGCAGTCCGCAAAGACGATGACGTCGTCCTCCATATACTTGTTGCCGCCCGCGGGCGCGATCATCACGTTGAAGCTGGAGACCGCACTCACGCCGGGCGCCGTTTTGATGATCTGAAGCCCGGGGCGCAGCGTGTTTGCCGTCGAATGGCAGGCGCCCGAGACGAGCCCGTCCGCATCGCCGCTCTTGAGCATGAGCGCGCCGAAGAAGGTGGCGTCCTTCGCCTGCTCCCTTGCCTGCTCCAGGGTCATCCCCTTTGCCTTGCGCAGCTCATACAGGAGGTTTGCATACTCCTCCAGCTTGGGCGAGGTGGCAGGGTTGACGATCTGAACGCCCTCCAGATCGACGTCCGGATTTGCCGCCTTGATCTCCGACTCCTTGCCGAGCAGGATGATGTTCGCGACCTCCTCTTCCACGCAGCGCTGCGCCGCTTCGACGACGCGCTTGTCCTCCCCCTCGCACAGCACGATGGTGCGCTTCTTTTCACCCGCGCGCTTTTTCAGATCCTCTGCAAAAGACCCCGTTTCCGCGATCTTTCTGCCGAGCTGTTTGATCTGCCTCATGAAATTTGCCATAGTCTTTCCTTTATAACCCCTTTTCTTTTTTTCAGATTTCGTGTATAATAGATTTGCAGACCTATTACTCTGTTATTATACACCTTTTTGCAATACTTGTAAAGGACAACGCGGAAAAAAGATGAAATTTTGTGCGGTAATTTGCGAATACAACCCCTTCCACAACGGGCACAGATATCAGCTTGCCGAGGCGCGCGCACGCTCGGGCTGCGATAAGATGCTGTGCATCATGAGCGGAAACTTCACCCAGCGCGGCGAGCCCGCCGTCTTTGACAAATACAGGCGCGCAAGGCACGCCGTCGAAAACGGTGCGGACGCCGTATTAGAGCTGCCCGCCGCCTTTGCAGTCGCGCCCGCCGAACTGTTCGCGCGCGGCGCGGTGCACATTCTGGCAAGCATCCCCTCCGTCACGGCGCTTGCGTTCGGGTGCGAAAGCGGAGCCAAAGAGGACTTTATGAAAACGGCGCGCGCCACCCTTGCGGAGAGCAAACAGTTCCGGGCGGCGCTCAAAGAGAACATGAAGGACGGGACAAGCTACATCCGCGCCCGCAATGCGGCGCTGCTCGCTTCCGGCGCGGACGTGGACGAAGCGCTGCTCACCTCCCCCAACAATATTCTGGGGACGGAGTACTGCCGCGCCATCCTTGCAGAAAACGCCGCCATCGAGCCGCTGCCCATCCCGCGCGTAGGCGGAGGGTATGCGGATACGGCGCTGTTCAAAGATTTTTCCTCGGCAACGGCGCTGCGCGCCGCCATGCGCGACGGCTCGCGAAAGGCGAAGAAGGCGCTGAAGGGGAATCTGCCCGGAGAGGTGTACCGCGCCGCGCTTGCTTATTCCCCCATCGGCTGGGAAAAGGCAGTTCTGTGCGCCCTGCTCGCCGCCGACCCCGCGCGCACGGCAAAATGCCCCGACTGCGCGGAGGGTCTGGAAAACCGCATCCGATCCATGACGCGCACCAATCCGGACTTTCAGGCGATGCTGGATAAAGTCGTCTCCAAGCGGTACACGGCAGCGCGCGTGCGGCGGGTGCTCATGCAGAACTTTTTGGGCCTGGAGCGGGAAAACGTGCTCGAATGGGCGCGTACGCCGCTGTATGTGCGCACGCTCGCCGTAAAAAAGGAGGGCGCGGAGGAGACGCTCGCCGCCCTCGGCGCGGGCTCGTTCCCCCTCGTGGCAAGAAAGAGCGACTACACGCTGCTCAAAAAGGAGGCGCTCGCCTGTTTTGATACGGACGTGCGCGCGAACGAAATGTACAACGTGCTCTCGGGCAGGCATACGGGCGAATTTGAAACGCTGTTCGTATAAAGACCGCCGCTCCGTACGGCAGACAACTGAAAAAAAGGAAGAGCGCGCCCGCGGCAGAATTGCCGCGGGCGCGCTGTTTTTATGCTACGAAGTTATTTTTCCATGCCGCAGGGATAGCTCTGCCTGCCCGACATTCCGCCGCGGCGCACCGCATCGTAAAAGCGGTATCCGCCCGAAAAATTGTAGCAGTCATACCCGTTCTGCGTGAGGATCCTGCATGCGAGGTAGCTGCGCAGACCGCTCTGACACATGACATAGACGGGCTTGCCCTTCTCCACCTCGCCCAGCCGTGCGCGCAGTTCATCGAGCGGGATATTGACAAATCCCTTTGCATGTCCGCGCGCATATTCGTGCGGCGTGCGCGTATCGAGCAGCGTCACGCTGCCGTCGCGGGGAAGGGCGTCCGCCTCCTCGACGTGGAATTGTCTGACGATGCCCTGCACGACGTTCTCGATCATATATCCCGCCATATTGACGGGGTCCTTTGCCGAGGAATAGGGCGGCGCGTAGGCGAGGTCGATATCCTTGAGCGCAGGCGCGGGAAGCCCGGCGCGCATGGCAGTCGCGATCACGTCGATGCGCTTATCCACTCCATCGCCGCCCACGATCTGCGCGCCGAGCAGCCTGTTCGTATCCCGCTCGTAGAGCACTTTCATGGTCATGACCTGCGCCCCGGGATAGTAAGAGGCATGGCTGGCGGGCGAGAGCACCACCTTGTCATAGGAAATTCCGAGGGAGCGGGCAGTCTTTTCATTGATACCCGTGGCTGCGGCGGTCAGCGAGAATACGCGCACCACGCAGGATGCCTGTGCGCCGCGGTACTCGCTCGCGATGCCGCAGATGTTGTCGGCGGCGATGCGCCCCTGTCTGTTTGCGGGGCCCGCAAGCGCCACGACCGCACGTTTTCCCGTGACAAAATGGTCGATCTCCACGGCGTCGCCCACCGCATAGATGTGTTCGTCCGACGTGCGCATATGCGCATCCACGGCGATGCTTCCCTTCTGCCCGAGCGCAAGCCCTGCGTCGCGCGCAAGCTGCGTGTCGGGCGCAACGCCCACCGCGATGACGGCAAGATCCGCCGCATACATGCCCTTGTCCGTGCAGACGGCAAGCACCTTTTCCGCTTCGAGCGAGACAAGGCTCTCCCCCAGGCGCAGATCGACGCCCTGCCGACGTAGTTCGCTGTGCAAGAACGCCGCCATATCGGCGTCGAGCGGGGCAAGCACCTGCTCCCCGCGCTGCACGAGGGTGACCTGTATGCCCTGCCGCATGAGGTTTTCCGCGACTTCCAGTCCGATAAAGCCGCCGCCCACCACGACTGCCCGTCCGGGAGCATGCGCGCGCACGAAGTCATGGATGGCGAACGTATCCTCCACCGTGCGCAGCGTAAAGACGCGTCCGTCCCGGACGCGGGCGGCAGGCGGAATAACTGCTTTCGCGCCCGGCGAAAGCAGGAGCTTGTCGTAGCTTTCCAAATACGTCTGACCCGATGAAAGGTCTTTGACGGTGACCGTCTTTGCGGCGCGGTCGATGGCAACGGCCTCGCTGTGCACGCGCACGTCCACGCGATAGCGCGCAAAAAAGGAGTCGGGCGTCTGCAGCGTGAGCGCCTCTTCGTCCGCAATCTCGCCGCCGATATAGTAGGGCAGCCCGCAGTTTGCATAGGAGACATACCCCGTGCGTTCGAGCATGACGATCTCGGCACGCTCGTCCAGGCGGCGGATGCGCGCCGCCGCCGTGGCGCCGCCCGCCACGCCGCCGATGATGACAACTTTCATACGTTCTTATCCGTCCTTCAGATCCTCATATTCTTTTCGCGGATGACGCCCAGCCGGTATGCTTCGAGCAGATCGGTGAGTTCCGCAATGGTCTCCTGCATGCGCCTGCCCTCATCCGTATCGCGGATGGACAGACGGTAATTGGTCTTTTGAACGACTTCCGTGACCGAGTGAATATCGCTCTCGCTGCGGATGGCGTCCTCCGCCGAGCGGAACGGCTCGTAGGCGACAAGGCGCATGCCGTAGGAATTGCCGATGAGCGTATAGCCCGCGATGCCCGTCTCGCTCTGATAGGGGCGGGACATGCCGCCGTCGATCATCAGAAGTCTTCCGCCGCACCGGATGGGCGTTTCGCCGCGCTTGAGATGTACGGGCATGTGCCCGTTGATGATATGCGAAGCGGGAGAAGCCGGGTCGAGCCCGAACTCGCGCATGATCGCCGAGATCACCCGATCGTCGTTGAGATAATTGTAATAGGAATTTTTCGCCTCGAAATAACAGCTCTCATCCTTCACGAAATAGCGTTCGAAGGTGGTCATGCGCTCCTTGCCGTACAGCGGGGAATTTTCGTTCGCCCACATGAACCACATGGTGTCCTGCCCGAACTGCTTTTCCTCGCCGTCTGGCAGATAGTAGCCCTTGCGCGCCCAGCTCTCCAGTTCGTCGAACAATGCGCGGCCGCTGTAATACTTCTCCCCCACGCGCACCTTTTTGAAGGAGCCGTCCTCCTCGAGCGGAACGCAGCCGTGATAGAGCAGATTCCCGTTGCACACGCGGTACATGCTGCCCCGCGTGAACAGATAGGCAACGTGCCTGCGCAGTTTTTCGCTGTTGACAAAGGCATAGCGCAGTTTTTCCATGACGAGCGCTTCCCCGGCGGACAGACGGTAGGGATCGGCGGGATCGATGGTCGGAAAGTTGGTATCCTCCAGTCTGTACGCCCTGCCGTCGATGGTGACCGTCCCCTGTTCGCGGTCGATCTTGCCGAGAAGCCTGCGCCCCTCCATATTATATTCCGGATGACGGGCGATGAGCTGCCCCTCCAGCTTGAACAGGATGATCGTGATCGCCTTGTGGATCTTGCGGTCCATATCGGGGTCGTACGGCTCATAGCTCTGCGAGCCGTTGATGACAAAGCAGTCGCAGGGATCGTCCGCATAGGTATCGAGCGCAAACTTGGCGAGGGGCAGCAGGTTGATGCCGTAGCCGTTTTCCACGGTGGAAAAGTTGCCGTACTTTGCCGAGATGCGCACCACGGAGGCGATGCACGCCAGACTCCCGCTCGCCGCCCCCATCCAGCAGATATCATGGTTGCCCCACTGGAAGTCCACATTGTCAAAACCCATCAACGTATCCATGATGATATGCGCGCCCGGGCCGCGGTCAAACAGATCGCCTAAAATATGGATGCGGTCAACGGCGAGCCGCTGGATCAGGTTGCAGAAGGCGATGACGAAATGGCGCGCCCGCTTGGTGGCAATGATGGCGGAGATGATGCCGTTATAGTATGCCTCCTTATCCTCCACCTCCTCCTTTTCGCCGAGGAGTTCTTCGATGATGTACGCGTAATCGCGCGGAAGTTCCTTGCGCACGCGCGAACGGGTGTATTTGGAGGCGATGCGCCTGTTCACCCGTACCAGGCGGTAGATGGTCGTCTTATACCAGTCGTCCAGATCTTCCTCCGTCGCCTCGATGCGGGCAAGTTTTTCCGACGGATAGTAGATGAGCGTGGCAAGGGACTTCTTTTCCTTCATGGAAAGGGAGCCCTTGAACTCCTCCTCGATCTTCTTGCGGATGGAGCCCGAGCCGTTTTTCAGAATGTGCAAAAAGGGCTCGTACTCGCCGTGGATGTCCGTGATAAAGTGCTCCGTCCCCTTGGGAAGGTTGAGCACCGACGAAAGGTTGATGATCTCCGTTGCCGCCGACGCCGCCGTCGGGAACTGCACCGAGAGCCGTTCAAGATATTTTCTGTCCTGCATATCTGTTCCCCCTGCCTCCGATTATACCGCAAACGCGCGCGGATTGCAATACCCGTGGAAAATAATTTCGCAAACGGACCGCCATCCGAAGAAAAGAGCCCCCGCGGCGGCTGCCGCGGGGGTGCTGTTTTTCCGGTCATTCGCCCACGAGCGAATCACCCGTGATCGTCGAATAGTTGTTCATGAACATGGACATGCTGCGCACGTTGCCCTCCGTCTGGCCGAGGCAGGTGATGGTGAAGCCCGACCTGTTCTGATCGCCCAGCCATGCGGGGCGCACCACGCCGTAGTACACCGTCTCGCCGCTGTCTCTGCCGCCCGTGCCCTTGAGCGTCTCGCTGAATACGAATTGGATATAGCCGTCGCCGTACATCTTCCAGGTGCCGATGACGGTGCCGCCGTCCGTGATGGTGCCGCTGTTTTCGTCGTCCGCGTTCTGCGTGAGCACCACGTCGCGCGAGACGTTGTACACCGTTTCATTGTTGGACGACCAGCTCGTATTGGTCGAGTCGGCATTGTTCACCATGACGACCATCTTGAACTTGCCGCCGTCGGTATAGGCGAAGAGTTCCTGCGCCGAGACGCCGCGGTCTGCTTCGCCCGCATAGCGGTTGGGATTGATGACGATCTCGCCATAGCTGTTGAGGTAGTACTGGTGCAGCTGCGTGACGAACTGGGTATCGTTTCCGCTGCGGCGCATGATGTACGCCGCGACCGAGACCCCCGCCGTCGACGTGAACAAGTCGTTGTGCCCGGGAAGCATGAAGTCGTATTCCGTACTCGTCGCGCTCTTGCTCTCCCAGCGGAAGCCGCCCATATACTTGTTGCCCTCGTTCCCGCCGTTCGCAACGCCTGCATTGTAGACGATGCCGCCCGTCGTGGACTTATATATGCCCCAAACGCTCTCGCTTCTGCCGCCCCACATCTGGTAGTTGTCGGCAAGCCCGTCGTAGGAGTGCATGGAGTAGTAGTACGTCTTGTTCTCCTCCAGGATGTTGCCGTCCGCGTCCATCGTGGTCACGTTGTCGTGGCGGGCGATGACGGGCGCTTCCATGTTCAGCTTGCTGATGTTGGTGCCGTAATAGTCGTGCGTCCAGCCGATGGACTTGCCGCCCTCCTCGTTCGCGCCCTCCACGTCATCGCCTCTGTAGAGCGCCTGGATGTCGTTCTCGATCCAGCTGCGGATATCGTCGTGCGTCTGCCAGCCCATGCCGTCCTTGCGCAGCCCCGTCGCGGGATCGAGCTCCACCATATAGTTGCCCGAGCCGAAGGAGCCGTACGCCATGTACATGTTGCCCTCGGTATCATAGATGATCTGCGGGTCGATGCCGTTGACGTCGAGCACGCTCTCGCCGCGCTCGATGGTGGACTGCATGAGAACGGCGGGATCGCCGTTCGCGTCGAGCACGGGTTTGAAGGTGCCCGGCTCGAGCGATTCCGACTCATACAGCAGGATACACGCGCGCGCATAGTACTTGCCGTCGATGAGCATGCCCGAGCTGTTGCCCGCGCCGTCCACCACACAGGTGTACAGCCAGTAGCCGCTGCCGTCCGGCTTTTCCACGATATCGGGCGCCCACCAGCTTGCGGAAGCAGAGCTGTACGCCGAATCGCTGCCGCCCGTGCTCGGGCGCGCCGTCTCCTGCGGCGTGCCGCCCTCCGTGTACAGCCACTGCCCGGAGCGCGCATTGACGAAATCGTCGTCACGCGTGGAATAATCGAACGTCCTGCCCAGGAACATCCACGTCTTCATGCCGTCGTAGGAGACGTGAATGGCGTTGCCGTAAGTGTTTTCGTCCATCATGGGACCGGACATCGCGTCGGACTGATTGTTCCAGCCCGTGGAGAAGATATAGTAGACGGAGAGCCCGTCCTCGTCCTTGACCTCGATGAGTGAGGGATCGTGCGTATTGCCCAACACTTTTTCGCCGTCGTCGCCCGTCTCCTGGAAATCTCTGTCCGTACCCGAATATTGGTTGCCCGGGTCGGTGACGTAGGCGGGCACAACCTCAACGGTACCCGGCTCGCCCGCCGCAGAGCGGTAGACGACGGTGCCCGCCGACACGGCGGTGAACACGCCGTTCTCGTAAGTGGCGATGGACGACGCGTCGTCCACCTCCCTGCCCGAAGCATTGTAGCCCGCGACCACGCTGGCGCCCGCGATGCTCACGCGGGTGTACGCTTCGTCAAGGTACCCCCCCCCGAGATTGTCGTAGCAGATGCGCACGGAGGACGCCGCGTCTCCCGAAGGCGTCTCCGGCTCCTCTTCCTGCGGCGTGCACGCCGCGAACACGGAGAGCGCGAACGCACTTCCGAACACGAGCGCAAGCGCCCTGATCCTTTGCTTCATAAAACTTTCCCCCCTTGAAATCGGTTTGTGTTATTGTACCACATTTTTCCGCATTTGGCAATGGGGATGGGAAAAATAATTTCCGTACGGACAAAAAAGCCCGTTCTCCCCCGAACGACATAAAAGCAAAGCGCACTCCGTATCACTACGGTGTGCGCTCCGCTTTGAGAGAATATGAAAAAATTGTGGAGAGTAGGTTGGTTTGTTTGTGTTGTCCCGTGACCCGTTTCTTGCCTATACTATACACGCCGTGCGTGTAAGTTGTGTGACGTTTGCATTAAAAGGCGATAAAAACGGCAAAAAATGCGCCGTCAGCGGCAGCCGTCTGCAATCGCTTCGGCAACGCGGATGCCGTCCGCCGCGGCAGACGTGATGCCGCCCGCATACCCGCACCCCTCGCCGCAGGGATAGATGCCGGCAATCCCCGCCGCCTGCAGCGTCTTGCCGTCGCGCACGATGCGCACGGGCGAAGAGGTGCGCGATTCCACCCCCGTAAGCACGCTCTCATATGCCGCAAATCCCGCAAGGCGGGCATCCATCTCGGGCAACGCCGCCTTCATGGCGTCCGTTATGGCGCGCGGGAAGATCGCCTGCATGGGTACAAAGCTCGTGCCCGCAGCATACGTCGGTTTGACTTCGCCGAAGTAATAGCTCTCCTTGTCCGCAAGAAAGTCCCCCGTGAGCTGCACGGGCGCCTTGTAGCCGCCGCCCGCCGCGCGGAAGGCGGCGCGCTCGAGCTTGCGCTGGAAGGCGACGCCCGCAAGGGGGTGTTCGCTCGCGAAGTCGCTCCTGCGCACCTGCACGACGAGCGCGGAATTGGCGTTCCTGCCGTCGCGCGCAAAGTCGCTCATCCCGTTGGTGACAACGCCCCCCTCCTCGCTCGCAGCGGGGATGACGACGCCGCCCGGGCACATGCAGAAGGTGAACACGGCGCGCTCGGAGGCGTGCGAGACCAGTTTGTAGTCGGCCGCGGGAAGCGCCGCATAGCCCGCGCCGTACTGCGCCCTGCCGATAGCTGCCTGCAAATGTTCGATGCGCACGCCCACGGCAAATTCCTTCTGCTCCATCACAAGTCCGCGCGAGAGCAGCATCTCAAAGGTATCGCGCGCGCTGTGCCCGATGGCGAGCACCAGCGCGTCGCAGGCGCGCGTGCCGCGCGTGGTCACGATCTCTTCGATACGTCCGTCGCGGACGTGCACATCGGTGAGCGTCTCCGAATAGCTGATCTCCCCGCCGCAGGCAATAATGTGCGCGCGCATCGCCGCAACGACCTTCTTTAAATTGTCGCTGCCCACATGCGGCTTGCCCAGATACCCGACCTCCGCGGGCGCGCCGAACCTGACAAAGGTATCGATGACGTCGCGGTTGCGCGCATCGTTGGTCTGCGTGTTGAGCTTGCCGTCCGAAAAGGCGCCCGCGCCCCCCTCGCCGAACTGCACGTTGCTCGCGGTGTCCAGAACGCCCGTCTCAAAAAACTTGCGGATATCGGCGGCGCGCTCCTCCACCCGCCTGCCCCGCTCGATGATGACGGGCGCGATGCCGTAGTCGATGAGCCGCAGCGCGCAGAACAGCCCCGCAGGCCCCGCGCCCGCGACGATGACGCGCGGCGCATGCTCCACCCGCTCAAAGGTGCGCGGAGGCGGCGTATAGGGCTCGGTGCCGCACTCCACGCTGTACACCCAGCGGATGTCCGACTTGTCGCGTGCGTCCAGCGATTTTTTGAGGATCTTGAAATAGCGGCAGGGCGCGTGCAGCTTCCTTTCGCACAGCTTTACGAGCGCGCTCTCCTTCTGATGGGGGCGCAGCGTGAGCCCCGTGAACGTCCTTCTCATTTGAGCGCCTCCGCAACGGCGAGCGCCGAAGCGAACGCCCAGTGCAGGTTGTAGCCGCCGCACTCGCCGTCCACGTTGAGGATCTCCCCCGCGAAATACAGCCCGGAGCGGTATTTGCTCATCAGGCTGTCCGTCACTTCGGCAAGCGGGATGCCGCCCCGCGTCGCCTGCGCATAGTCAAAGCCGAGGGTGCCCGTCACGTTCAGCGGGAACGCCTTTAACAGGGAGAGCACGCGCGCCCTGTTCCCCTGCGCAAAGCGGAAGATATGCCGCCCCAGCCCGTTGCTGACGACGCACCACAGCCCTTCCGCGCCCTCGCGCACGGCGTGCGCAAGCGCCTCCGGTCCCGTATCGGGCAGAAAGTCGAGCTCGAGCACGTCGCCCGCGCGGGCATGGGAGGAGGCGCGGAACACGGCGTCGCCCGAGACGCCGCTCTCCGTAAAGAGGACGTCGCCGCGGCAGGCATAGATCTGCCGTCCGCCGCGCAGAACACGCAGCCCCGCGTCCACGCGGATGCCCTTGAGCCCGCGCACGGCGGCGGGGTCGCAGCGCAGCTGCACCAGAACGGGGGAGATCGGCGCGAGCGTATGCCCGAACGCCCCGGCAAGCGCATACGCCGTGCCGTCCGTGCCGAACTGCCTTGCGGCGGCGCCGCCCGCGGCAAGCACAACGGCGTCCGCCCGCAGCGTGCCGCCCGCAAACGAGAGGCGGAACGCTCCGTCCCAGGCAAGTTTTTCCACACGCGTGCCCGTGCGCACGTCCACCGCGCGAAGGGAGAGCTCGCGGCGCAGAAGGTCGGTGACCGCGCTGGCCTGCCGCCCCGCGGGATATACCCTGCCGCGCGCGTCGGGCAAAAACAATCCCCCCATTTCTTCCAGAAAACAAATGACGTCGTGCGCGCCGCAGCGTGCAAGGATACGGGCGGCTTTTTCCCTGTCGTCCGTAAAATAATGGGACACGTCCATGTTCATGTTGGTCACATTCCCCTGTCCGTTGCCCGTTGCCGAAAGCTTGCGCCCCAGGCGGTCGCCGCGCTCGAGCAGCACGATCTCTCGCCCCGCGCCTGCAAGCCGGACGGCGCACGCCATTCCGGCCGCGCCGCCCCCGATGATCACAATTTTCACCATATTCTTATCATACCGCATTCAAAAATATTTGTCAATCCATTGACAGGAGCAGTTTTTCGTGATAAAATGGAGGAAACAAAAAGGAGCGAATGTAAAATGTACGCAATGCTGGCAGCAACAAATACCACGTTTACAGGGATGAGTACGTCGATCTGCGCCGCGACGGGTGCAGGACTTTGGGACTATATGAAGGAAAATCTTGTGCTGACCATCATCCTCGGCGTCATCCTTGTTCTGATCATCGCGCTGATCATCACGATGATCGTCCTCTCGGTAAAATATAAAAAACAGAAGCGGGCAGAGGAAGCGCAGCTTGCCGAAGCAGCCGACGTTCAGCCCGCCGATGCGCAGACTTCCCCCACC
>CAJFNH010000002.1:13866-44317 GCA_904394195.1 Candidatus Gallimonas caecicola | reverse complement strand
CGACTCTTCGGCCTGATCATTTAACTTTGTTCTTAAAGTTTCAATTCGCGCACCCCGTAGGGGGCGCGACTCACCCCCTTTCGATACGCTTCCCCCTCAAATTGGTTTCAATTCGCGCACCCCGTAGGGGGCGCGACTCGTCGTAGTCCAGCTTTGAAACCTGCTGAATAAGTTTCAATTCGCGCACCCCGTAGGGGGCGCGACTCTATATCCTGTGTAAATGATAGAGTCGTATCGCAAAATACGGGGCGGACGTCAGATTTTATTAAAAAATCTGACAAAAAATCTAACTTATACTGCGCGAACGTCGGTTTAATCCGGCATCACCGAACGTTCGCGTTAAAACAGTAACAGTCCTTCGCTGTCATATTTTTGTGAGACGCCGAACTGCTCGATCTTGTCTTTCCAATGATTTCCGAGATAGTAAAAGCGCAAGTTGTCCTTTTCGCGGTCGATCAGGCGCAGCAGTCTGTCTTTGAGTAAGATAAATTTTCCGTAATCAAGATTTACTTCAAAGACGGAGTTTTGTACGCGCTGACCATAATCGACGCACGCTTTTGCGACTCTGCGCAGACGCTGTTTGCCGCCTTCCGATTCCACATTGACGTCATAGGTGATCACGACAAACATTTTAGTTTACCTGTAAATTCGGATATTCAGCGATTTCCCCGCGCACAAATTTTGACAGAAGATTTGCCTGGATGTAGGGGAACAGCCCCAGCTCTACCTTTTCTTTCAGGTACGGATGCACGACGACTTCCCTTTTTTTGTTCTGCCAAAGAGACAGGACTTTTTTTCTGCCCTCATCGTTGAGCAGTACGGCACCGCTGACCTGTACGTCAAAATCTTCCTTACGGATGACTTTCAGATTGACGGCACTGATCACCATGCGTTCGATCACCGCGCGAAATTCCTCCATCAGATCGCAGGCGAGGGAAACGCGTCCCGGGCGCAGCGTATGAAAGACGCCGATATAGGGATCGAGGCCTACACATTCCAGCGCCGAAGCAATATCGTTTGTGCAGATGGTGTATAGGAAGGACAGCATAGCGTTTACTCTGTCAAGGGGTGGGCGTTTCGATCGTCCGGACATGTGAAAATCCGCTTGTTGCTGTACAAACAGACGGTCGAAGATGTAAAAGTACGCTTTTGCGCTTTCTCCTTCCAATCCCCGCAAAACGTCGGGATCGGAGGCTGTGGCGATTTTTTTCTGATTGTCGGAAAGAAGATCCAGGCAGTGCGTCAGATCGCCGCTTTCATCCAATGAAGGGTAATCCCTGCGGCTGCGCAGCAAAAGATTGCGCGTGTTTCTGATTTTGGCGCCGATCAGCGAGCGGATGAACGAGAGGCGGACGGCACTGTCGGAGAACAATTCAAGCTGTCGCTTTCGCACGAAGACGTTGCCCTTGGTTTCGCCCGTGACCCTGGCAAGAAATCGGCCTGCGGGTGAAATAAAACACAGCCCGATATTTTCTTTTGCACACTTTCCCATCAGCGCGGGGCTACAACCCGGATAATTGAAACAGAAAATGCTTTCAAGATTGGTGAAAGGGATGCGTACAAGTTCCTTTCCGTTCTCCGTCAGAACAATATTTTCTCCGTCCAGCGAGAGATATCCTTCTTCCCGGGTGACGTACAGGGTGTTCAGCATTTTACGCATACGTTTTACCTGCCTTTGGCAAACAGATATCTTTCATCGAACAGCCGCTGCAGTATTGCGACTTTTGCACGGGCGGGATGAACGCCTCGCTCGTACAGCGGCGGATGTCGCCGATGATGCGCTCCAGTGTGCGCATGTCTTCTTCACAAAAGACGACAGGGACGCGTCTGCGGACATCGGCGTAATACATACATGCCTCGCAGTCTGTCCGGAACACAAAGTCGGTACACAGCTTTTGCGCGAGGAGCTGGAGCCGGTCGGCAAGCGATGCTTCGCTGCGTTTGGGAAGCTTGGGCTTGTATTCCACAACGGTGAGCCGGAAGCGTTTGCCGTATTTTTCAAGATAGCACCCGTTCTCGTCCGGGGTGAGTTGCAGACAGTCGAGAACGCCGTACAGTTCCAGCCCGTCATGATAGACTTGTACGGCATGCTCGGTGTATTTTCCGCGGAGCATACTGCTTGTCTTGCTGTCTGCGCGGGCGTGCAGCAGCGTTGCTCTGTTGACGAATGCGTTTTCGCTCCAGTCACAGCCGATATGGATGAGCCCCCAGCGGTGCGGGCAATAGGCATAGTGCTGGATCTGGCGCAAAGAGATCGCCGTATCAGAGCTTTTCAAGCAGCTGTACCCCCGCGGGCATTTCCCGGTCAATGACGACGGTGTAATCGGAATAGCTGCGGGCGACGCCGACGTCTGCCTTGCGGGTCACGCTGACTTTATCGAACAATACATGGGAAGGCGCGTTTCCGAGGGGAGAGTCGTGGCGGAATACGATGAGTTTGCGCATGCACAGTTTGCCGCGGGCGGCGCTGTGGTCATGCTCGAACATGTTGGCGATGGCCTCCCAGAGAATGTCCAGGTCGCGTTCGGAAAAACCCGTCTTGCGCGCCAGCATGGCGGAGACGTAGCCTTCGGCGCGGTAGAGCCCGTAGGGGATGAAGTTTTTCTTTCCCATCTCCGTTTCTTTCTTTTCCTGATCCGTGTCGGTCGTGACAGCCTGCCGCGTAATGGTGATCTCCTGGGGCAGAACGGGATCGACGCTCTTTGCGAAGTTGATCTGAACGGGGCCGCGCACGATGCCGCACGGGTCGTCGCCCGTACTCATGACTGCGCCGAAGGTGCGCACGTCGTAATAATTCGCGCACATGTAGTCGTGCGCTCTTGCGGCGTACGAGGCGTTCTTGCCCTTCTCGCCGGTCTTGAGCCCGCATGCCGCGTATGCCTCTTTGAACTTCGTGTTCAGCGATTTGTCCGTCTTGATGAGGATGTTGAAGCCCTCCTCGCCCCCGTGCGCCAGCTCCACATAATTGCGGATCTTGCGTTTGAGGCACACGTCCGTCACGATGCCGGTGCTCGTTTCGGCGTCCACGCGCGGCATATTGCCGGCGTCGGGATCGCCGTTGGGATTGCCGTTCTCGCAGTCGAAGAGCATGACAAATTCATACCTGTTGTTGATGGGTTCCATGGTTTATTCTCCTTTCTCTGTTTTTTCGTAAAGTTTTTGTTTCTGCTGATAGTAACCCAGAATGAACATGCCTTGCTGTTCCATGCCGAGCGTTTTCGGGAAGGCGCCCTCCATTTTTCCGAGCAGCTCCTGAATGAGCTTCTCCTTATGGATGCGGCTTCCCTCCTTGAGCTTGGCAAGGTGGGGCTGGGCAAGTTTGAGCAGACGGGGGAAGACCAGACCGGGCGTGGTGCAGGCGGAGGAAAAGAACTTGTCCTTGATCGTCGCATTGACGTTTCCGAGCGCCTCCGTCTGGGTCTTTTCAAGCACCGCAAACAATCTGCCGAGGGTGTATGCGGTGTCGGTGCTGTTTTCCTGCAACATGGTATATTCATCCTCCTGAAAATAATTTTTTCTTCGCAGACAGCCGCGCAGGATCCTTGCGCGCGTCGTACTGACGGAATAGAAGTTTTTTCCCGGATTTTTCTTGTCTGTCCGGTCGTGATCCGTTTTACATCTTCTTACCAGCTCGTTGAGCATGGTCTGCGGATAGGGCGCGCCGCGGATGACGGCAAGCAGCAGCTTTGCCTGCAGGGCGGGGTCGCCGTTTTCCTTTACGTTCGGCGAAAGAAGCGCCCGGTCGATCTCTTTCAAAGAGAGCGGACGGCTGTCGGCGGAAAAGCGCATGTCGCTGCAGTGTTTTGCGAGATTGCGCACGATCTTGCCGAAGGAGCTGCGCTCGAACAGCTTGACGGAGAGCCGGCTGGAATTGGGCTTTACGCCCAGGATGTAAAATTCTGTCGAAAGGTCGAGCCCGTCCGTCTGTGCCGTCAGTCCCTGCGCCGCCTTTTCGAATACGGCCTTGAGCGCATCGTCGTCCAGTTCGGGCGTGGGGAACGCGCCGTACAGGAATGTGTTCAGATAGGGGGCCTCGTCCTGCCGCGTATTTGCCCAGAAGAGCAGCGTGATGTCGCCGAGCACCTGACTGTGCAACTGCGATGCGGCAAGATAATTCAGCGCCGCTGTGTACTTCTTCATGCACGCCACGCAGATGCTGCTGTTATAGGACTGTTTTTTCGTGTATGATTCGAACGCCGTATTGTTGAAACACACGAGGCTTGTGCCCGTAGACAGCCCGTTATAGATCCCCCGGATGGGGTCATGTGTGCGCGCGATGGGCAGAGATCCTCCGCAGATGCCGCACTGTCCGCGCGGCCCCTCCCCGGCGGGAGCTGCCGAGCGCACTTCCTCCCATCTTGTCGTTACTTCCTTCTGCCTGTTCAGCGGGGCGGTCTCCTGTCCCTCCAGCGTGATGACGAACTTTGCCCCCGCATACTCCTTGCCCATGTCGCAGAGCGCGGCATTTTTTGTCTGTTGCTGCGGCTGCCAGTTGCGCAGGAACGCTTTGTATGCTTCGGCGAGCGGCGTGTGAACGGCGTCCAGAAATTCCAGATTGACCTGCCTGCACTTTTCAAAGGCGAGCAGGGAGCTCTTTCCGGCGGCCAGGCACTGCGCCGCCTTGTCCCATTCCAGCCCGAACAGATACTTTTCCCTGTGATCGATGGTCTCCGCGGCGATCCCGCTCACGGAATTGCGGAAGGGGAAGCGCTCCGTGCGCGAAACGGTCCCGGTGGTCTTGCCCGCGGCGCGTTCCTGCGTATAGGGCAGGATCTCCCGGATGGTCCCGTCGGCACGGAGCACAAGGTTGAAGTTGACGGGGACGTTGCTGTAGCCGTCCGGAACAAGGTCGCTGTCCCCGCGTTCGCGCAGGCAGTCGTAATATTTGCATAGCGCTTTCAGCATACCAGCTCCTTTGCGTACGCCCTGACGTCGATCACGCCGTCCACCATGCGGGGGCGGTAAAAGCGCGGCTCGGCGCAGTCGGTGTAGTCGCCCGCTCTGTTCTTTTTGAACTGAAGGTCATAGAGCATGAAGCCGAGGTCTACGTCGCCCTGCAGTCCGCTCGGCGGAAGCTCGTCCACAAGCGTGACGTCGGCGGGAAATTCCCTGCATCCCAGGCACGGCTTGCGAAAGTACTGCCCTTTGCGCAGGCGGCGGAGCAGCATGTTGTAGCATTTTTCCTCCGTCATGTCCGCATCGGCATCTTTTGTCAGCACAAAGTGGAACTCCACGCCGTAGTCCACGTCTTTCAGCAGCAGGCTTGCGCGCTGCGTGCGCAGTTCCGAGCTGTACACGGCGCGCGCCTCGTCACCGGCGCCTTCCTCCATGACGGTGCGCGGCGAGACTTTTTCGCTCAACTCGTTGCGGCGGATATTCACAAAGTCGGGCGGACGGTACACATAGATCCTGTCGATGATATACTGTACGCCCGGATGCCAGAAGACGGACGAGATGAGCCCGGTCAGCGCGCTCGGCGTGGGCACGTCGTAACTGACGCGCTCCACCTTCATTTCCGGACGGGAAAAGAGTGCATACTCTCCCCTGATCCTGATCCTGAAACCAAACATGTTCCCTCCTTTTCAGAAAATATATTCGCTGTCGTCCCGGAAGCGTATCCCGGTATCGGCATCGTAATATCGGAAATTTGTCAGAAAGTACAGGCCGTCGCGGCAGGTCAGCACGCCCTGTGCAAACAATGCGTCGAATTCGTATTTTTTCAGGGATACGGCGTATTGCTGCAGCCGGCGGCGGACGGCCCTTCCGCCCTGCGCGAGCATGCCGATGAGCTGTTCTTCCTGTGCGTCGCCGGGGTATTCGACGATGACCCCGATGCCGTCGTCGTCGATGAGGCGGAAGCTGCGCGCATAGCTCTCAAAGGCAAATCCGTACTTCGTGATGCTGTTTGCAAAATCGTTGGCGCGCATTTCCTCCCGGTAGTAATCGAAGTATCGGTCAAAATAGGCGCGGACGGCGCGCTGTCCCGTGCCATACTGCTGCATAACGTCGCGGCAGATATACCGGCGCACCCGCATGTGCGCGTCCTTTGTCTGCAGGGCCTCGTCGGCAAAGTCGAACACCAGGGTGCGGCAGTCCTGCCGGCTGCGCTTTCCTTCGCGGTTGCAGCGGCCCGCCGTCTGCAGAACGTTGTCCAGCCCCGCGCGCTCGCGCATTGCGAGCGAGAAGTCCAGATCGACGCCCGCTTCGATGAGCGAGGTGGAGACGAGCGCGAACGTGCGCCCCTCCTTCAGCGCCTCTCTGACCTTCCCGATCGTGCGTACACGGTCGCGCCTGGTCATATAGGTGGAAAGGTGGTATTTTTCGCCGGGCAGACTGTCATAGACCGCCTTCGCCGTTCTGCGCGTATTGACCACGATGAGCGCCGACTGCGCCGCCGCAGCCGCGGCAACGAGCTGCGCAAGGGAGAGGGCGCCGGCGTCCTCGACCGAGCAGCGCTCAAAGGCGCCGAAGGGGGAGGTGTCGCCGATCAGGTCGCATATGCGCATGCCGCCGCAGTCGAACTGCGCCAGCCATGTCCGGAAGTCGGGCATGGTCGCCGTCAGAAAGAGCGCGCGGCAGGAATAGTCCGTGACAAGCAGTTTCACCGCCTCCAGGCAGGGCTTCCAGAACGCAGAGGGAAACATGTGTACCTCGTCAAAGACGAGCATGCTGTTCGCAACGTTGTGCAGTTTTCTTACCTGCGAGGGCTTGTTGCCGTAAACGGAGCGGAAGAACTGTACGTTTGTGGTGACGATGACGGGCGCGTCCCAGTTTTCGGCTGCCCGCGCAAGTTTTTGCGCCGTATCGGCGTTTTCCAATGTATCGCCGTCAAAATTGCAGTGATGTTCCAGAACGGCATCTTCGCCGAAGATGCTGCGGAAGACCGCCGCGTTCTGTTCGATGATGCTCGTGTACGGAATGACGTAGATCACTCTGTCCAGCCCGCGGCGCTTTGCCTGTTCAAGGGCAAAGCGCATGCTTGCAAGCGTCTTTCCGCTGCCCGTGGGCATATTCATCAGATACAGATGCGCGTCTTCTTCGCAGTGGGAGAGCGCCTGTTCGAGCAAGGTGTTCCTTGCGCAGCAGACAGCGCTCTCCGCGGGGAGGCCGCTCATTGCGCGGGTCAGTTTTTCAAGGCAGCCGTCAAGGGTCGCGGGCGGGGGAGGGGCGCCATTGCAAAAGCGCTCCGTGTCCAGAAAATCGGCGTCCGTCAAGGCGGAAAAGGTCATGCGCACCCAGAATGCGATCTGCTTGTTCGCGGCGGCGCCCCCCTGCAGCGGGATGCGCATGGGCGGCTGCGCGATGCGCTCGGGCTGCAGCTCCTGCCGGTATGCGCCGTAGTCCTGCGTTTCGCGCTTGAGTTTGCCCAGAAGCGTGCCCTCGTCGGCACGGTCAACGGGCGTTCCGGCGTCGGGCAGCCCCGCGTGATGTCCCGCGATGCAGTATGCCGCCCAAGGCCCCATACCGTATCCGGCACATTCTTTGGCGCCGCACACGGCATGTTCGATCTGCACGTTCTCCCCGCGGATGCGCCTTTGAAAATCGGGCTGATACTTTCCGATATCGTGGAGCAGGCCGAGGTCACAGGCATACGTTTCGTCGCACCAGCGCGCGGCAAACTGCGCGCACAGGCGGGCGGTGTTTTTTGCATGTTCGCAAATGGTCTGCCAGGCTTCTTCGCCGCGCTCTTTTACGGAATGGGCGTAATACTTCATTGCGATCCCCCTTTTTCTTTATCATAACACAATAAATATGACAAATGTCTGTCATATTTAGAAAAAAATTTCTCTGTTTCGACAAAAATATTATAAATGATTTTGTGCGGGAAGTCAATACCCGTCTGAAAACGGGCGCTCGGAAGGCTGTTCCGCGGAAAAGAAAAAAGGCTTTCAACAGAAAGCCTTTTTTGTCTGCAAAGACGGGTTTATTTGCCTGCAAGCTTCATAAGTTCGCGCATATAGGGGCAACCGGGGGAACGGCTCCCGTAAAAGAGCTCCTCCGCCGTGCCGTCATATGTCACGAGCGGATCGGCGGCTTCCCACGCCTTTCCGATCCGTCCCTCGTACACCAGGGCAAGCAGGGGGATGCTTTTGACCGTCATGATTTTCAGTTTGAGCTTCGGCTCGGCCCGGTTGAAGGCTGCGATCAGCGAACGCAGGCGGTCGTCGATGCGGTTGACTTTGAAAAGAAAGATGTTGACGAGAAATTCCCCGGAGACATTGAGGGCATATGTGACCACATAGTCTTCATGGGAGACAAACTGGAAGCCGAGCACGTTGGGTTTGCGCGTCCATTCGATGGGATTTCTGGGGAAGAAGGAGATGTTGATATGTTTTGTAATGATGTCCTTTGCCTCGTCAAGATCGATCATAAAGTTCTCCCGAAATTTGCGTCTTGTTGCCTGTTCCGCGCGTCAGCCGCGCCGGAAGCCGGAGCGGGGCGCAAGCCGTCAGAAAGTGTATCAGATCTTTTTTATTATACAGTTTTGAATATTTATTGTCAAGTAATTTGAAAATCGTATCGCGCGGGGGAGGTATAACTTTTTTCCGAAGGGGCAAGAATTGCGCTGCAGAACAGGAGGTGCGCGATGAGAAAGAGCAAGGGCGTTTTGCGCGGACTTTCCGCCGTGGCGGCGGCGTTCTTGTGCGCGGGGTTTGCCTATGCGCTCACCCGCTCTCCCGTGTTTTCGGGGGAGGGATATGAGTTTTCGGCGGGGGCTTCCTCCTCGGCGCGCATCGTGCGCACGGAAACGCCCGTTTTGTACAAGCTGTTCACGCCTGTTGCGGGCGAGAGCGCCCGCTGGGAGGGGGATATGCGCCGCGCCCTTCTTGCGCGCTATCGTGCCGAAGTGCTCTTTGTCGAAGAAGCGTGCGGCGTGACGGCATACTACTGCCATTCCCCCCTTCTGGGCGGGGGCGTGCTGTTGGAAGGGGAGTGCGTCAACCTGCAGATCGCATGGGACGGCAGCCGCACCGCAGCGGGTACGCCCGTCATTTTCGGCGGATTTTGAAGAGCCGTGTATAAGATGCCGCCTTGCGGGCAATCATCTACATACCAAAATTCGGAGGAGTATCATCATGAAAGAAGAAAAGACCAAGACAAAACGCAGGGGGCTGTATTATATCCTGCTCGTGGTCAGCGTGCTGCTGCTTGCCGCGGCGACCGTGCTCACGGTGTACTTTGCGACCAATGACGGGAACGATATTGCGCAGACGCCCCCCGCCACGGACGGCGGGGACGAGCCGGACGAGCCCGATCAGCCCGATGAGCCGGACGAGCCCACGGGCGGGGAGACGCTGTACGTTGCGCCCGTTGCCGCGGACGGCTATGCGGTGGAATTCAACGCGGTGTATGCGAACACGCTCACCGGCTTTTATTACCGCCACCAGGGCGTTGACTTCACTGCCGACGCGGGCGCCGAAGTGTATGCCATTGCGGACGGGACCATCACTTCCGTGAGCATGTCGGAGGAGCTGGGCAATCTTATCACCGTCGACCACGGCGACGGACTTGTCTCCCTCTACCGCTTCGTCGAGCCTGCCGAAGGGCTTGCCGTCGGCGATACGGTGAAGCAGGGCGAGGTCATCGCGTCCGTTGCCGAAGCGTACGGCTCGGAGGCGGGCGAGGGCACTCATCTGCATTTTGAGATGACGCTGAACGGCGAGCAGACGGACCCCGCGGCATATCTCGAGCCCGTCTACGAAGAGAAGTAACATGGCAGGCGCGCCCGCCGGAATGCGACGTTATTTCCGAAAAAAGTGCATACATTCCATTGATTTTTCCGCACGGACAGCGTATAATAGGACTATCCGGGATCGAAAGGAGAAATTGGTATGTGGCTGAATGACAATGCGGGCATCCTTGTGCTCATCATCGGCATCGTTGCGATCGCTCTGCTCGGCGTCATCCTGTTTCTGGTATTTTCGCTGCGCAGCAGGTTTGCCGTGCAAAGGCTCCGGTTTGTCGGGCTGTATGCGACGGACGTGGAAACGCGCAGGGCTTACGCGTCGCTCACCGTGGGAAACCGTTCGGTCAGCGAGATCGCCGTCAAGGAGATCGGCATCAAAAACGGCGGCGTCGCCTTCGACCTCACCGCGCTGTACCGCAAAAAGGCGGGGCTGGATGAGCGCGCGCGCATCGTCATCGAGCAGCGCCACTCCATCGACTTTACGCTCACGGTCGAAGAACTGTCCGGCGTGCTCATCGACGGGGAAAAGGGCAAGCGGCTGAAGACGCTGCGTTTATATGCGCTCGATCTGATGGGCAATCTGTACCAGGGCAGGATCGGCGCGGTGAAAAAGCTGCTTTCGGCGTCGCTTACGGGCAAACTTCCCGCGCCCGTGCCTTCTTCCGCGCCGCCTGCCGTGCAGGAGGGCGCCGCGGCACAGGTGAGCGCTTCGGCGCCGGAAGAAGAACGGGGGAGCGAGGATACGACCGGGGACGAAGAAGGGATAGAAGAATAAACGGGGATCGCCGCCGCAGATTTGCGGCGGCGGTTGCGTTATGCAATCTTCACAAAAGGGTTGACGGAAGCGGGGAAATCGTGTATAATGTCCCTATCCATCTGCTGGGAGATGTATTATGGAAACGGAAGAACGGGAAAACGGCATCACTTTCGGAGAGATATGCCGCCTCATCGGTAAAAAAATCTGGCTGGTCCTGGCGATCGCCGCGGGAGTGACCGTGCTGGCGGTCGTGTTGTTCGCACTTGTGTTCAACCCTCTGACCACCTATTACAGCATGAGTTTTGAACTTGTCTATCCGACCAGTTCCACGCAGCAATATCCGGACGGGACGCCTTTTTCTTACCGCAACATCATCTCGCTCTCCACGCTGGAGGCGGCCAAGGCAAAGGAGGAACGCCTTGCCGACATCGATGTTGCGACCATGATCCGTGAAGATCACATCTCCGTGTCCGCCGTGACGGAGGGGGACGCCGCTGCCGACAGCGCGACGGTGACGTACACCCTTAACGTGAAGGGAAGTTATTTCCGCGACGAGGACACGGCGCAACTCTTTATCCGCTGCGTGGCGGACGCAACGGTGGACGACATCATGGAGCGCGCCGCGGCGCTCTCCTACGGCATCAGTTCGGAAACGTTCAACGGCAACAACTTCGAGGCGCGCCTCGATCTGCTTGCCGAGGAGTATGCAACGCTGCTAGAGGCGTACGATACCTGGATCTCGACCTATTCGGCAGGGTACCGCGTGACGGTGAACGGCTCGCGCCGCTCCCTTTCCGACTACCGCGCGGAGGTCTACGGCCTGTATGTGGAGGGCGTGCGCAGCGCGCTCGCATCCGAATGTGAAAACGGAGGCTACGGTCTTTTATACGGCGACGAGGACGAGATCGTCGTGCAGGAGGCGATCAATGATCGCGTTGCACAGCTCCAGCAGGAGTATGCGCTCAACGAGAGCATCATCTCCGACCTCAAGGCGCAGCGCGAGGGCCTTTCCGGGAGCGGCGCCACGGCGAGCACTCTCTCCGCACGCACCCTCTCCGCGCAGACGGACACGCAGGACAATACCATCGTCATCTCGCCCGACCCCACGCTTGAACAGCGCATCGCCTACTATACGGAACGTAACGCCGTCATCGCCAACCAGCTCGGCGCTGCGGTGGACGGATCGAGCGAGGTGACGGGTACGCTCACCGCCGACGGCGCCCGGGCGTTCGCCACCAAGCTCAACGGGTATTTCACCAGTCTGAACGCGGCGGCGGAGACGCTCAAGAACGTGACGACGGCGATCTACGAACAGAACACGTTTGCCGAGTTCGTCTCGCAGAATGCGAACAGCTCGGGCGATACCAATATCGTGCTCGTCGCCGTTGCGTCGTTTGTGCTCGCCTTCATCGTCGCCGCCATTGTCGTGTGCGCGTCCGAATATTCCAGACAGCGCAAACAGGCGGCGTCCCCGGCGGACGGGGAGCCGCAGGAGCCGTCCGGCAGAACGGAATAAATTATGTGCGCCGCGCCCGCCGCAATCTGCGGCGGGCGCTCTTTCGCATATTCTTTGTGAGGAATGGGAGGAATTATGTTTGCGCATCATATTGAAAGCGCGCAGCGCATGAAGGACTATTTCGCGGGCAAAGAGGGAGTGATCGCCGTCATCTGGGGCGGCTCCGTCGTCAAGGGGAACGAGCGCCCCGATTCGGATATCGACGCCATCATCGTCGTCACCGAGCAAAAGTATGCCGAACTGGCTGAAAAGAACGCCCTTGCGCAGGTCATTCCCGGCTACTGCACCTATGAGGGCGGCTATTTCGACGTCAAGTACAAGACCAAAGCCATCCTGCAGCGGGCGGCGGAGCGCGGCAGCGAGCCCACCCGCAGCGCCTATGTGAAGGCGCGCGTCCTGTGGACGGCAGACGCGCAGATCCCCGCCCTTGTCGCCGCCATCGAGCGCTATCCCGAACATACCGTGGCGGAAAAGATCGCCTGTTTCGGCGCCAATCTGCAGCTGAATTGCGGCTATTTTCTCAACGTCGTGCCCGCGGACAATGCCTATATGCGCGCGCACCTCGCGCAGGAGATCGTGTACAGCGTCTACCGCCTCATCCTCATCGAAAACAGGCAGCTCTTTCCCTGCAACCGCCGCCTGGAAGAGACGGTGCGCGCCTGCAAAAAACGCCCTGAAAACATTCTGGAGCTGGGAAGAAAGTTCCTTGCCGATATCACGCCCGAATGGTGCGAAGCGTTCGTTGCCGCCTTCCGTCAGCAGACCGCTCTTCCGCTCGAGGAGGACGTCTCGCGCAACTGCTCGCAGTATGTGCGCTATTATGAGGACTGGTGGCTGGAGGAAGCGCCGCCCTTCCCCAACGAATGGTAAGGTATGTTGCTCTCCGCTTTGCGGAGGATGCGAACGTGGCGGACAGAACATACTGGTACCGCTGTCCCTTCCCCGTGGCGGAGGGGGAGCGGGTGTTCGCTCCGCTCGGCGCGCACGACAGGCTGCAGCGCGCGCAGGTGGAGCGCGTGCTGCCGGCGCAGGCGGATCCGCCCTACGACGTCCGTTTTTTGAAGGACGTCGCCGCAAAATGCGGCGCCTATCGCAGAAGGATGGGGGAGGAGACCCTGTTCGAGACGGGCGGCGTCGCCTATGACGGCAAGCACTTCACCCGCTACGGCAAAGTGCTGTTCGGTGATTGCGAAGGGCCGCTCGCCTGCGCCTTTCCCGTTGCGGCGCCGGACGTGCAGGAAGGGCTGCATGCGCTGCTGAAGGTGCGCGGCTGCGCCGTGCTGACGGGCAGCGCCGCGGCACAGGCGGCGGCCGTCCTCATGCTGCTTGCGGGCGCGCGGGAGGGGGACGTGCGCACCCGTCTTGCGCAATGCGGCGCGGAAGGGGCCTTCCCGCCCGGGGGCGCCGCTTCGTTCGCACGGTTTTTTTCGGAGGAGGAATTTACCCGTCTTGCGGGCATTCTGCGTTAGGCTATGAAACATATTCTCATGATCGCAACGGGGGGCACCATCGCCTCCAAAGAGACGGAGGAGGGGCTTGCCCCCGCGCTCACTTCCCGCGAACTTCTGGACTGCGTGCCTGAGATCGGGGCGGTGTGCAGCGTGGACGCCGTGCAGCCCTTCAATCTGGACAGCACCAATGTGTACGCGGCGCACTGGCTGCAGATCGCGCGCCTCATCGAGGAAAATTACGCCGCCTATGACGGCTTCGTCGTCACACACGGCACGGATACGATGGCGTACACGGCGGCGGCGCTCTCCTACCTCATCCAAAACAGCGCCAAGCCCATCGTGCTCACGGGCTCGCAGCGCTCCGCCTACTCGCGCGATACGGACGCGCGGCGCAACCTTGCCGACGCCTTCTTATTCTGCGCGGACGATCGCGCATACGGCGTGCGCATCGTGTTCGACGGCAGCGTCATCCTGGGCACGCGCGCCAAAAAGACGCGCACGCGCAGCTTCAATGCCTTCTCCTCCATCGACTTTCCCGCCGTCGCCGTCATGCGCGAGGGCGTGCCCTTCTACTATATCGAGGGGGAAAAACCGACGTCGGCGCCCGTATTTTACCACACGCTCAACGAAAACGTGTTCGTTCTGAAGCTGATCCCCGGCATGCGCGCGGATATCTTCGACTGGCTGGACGCGCACTGCGACGGGCTGGTCATCGAATCGTTCGGCATGGGCGGACTGCCCGATTACGGGGACGGGGCATTCAGCGCGCGGCTTGCGCATTTTCTGTCGCTGGGCAAGACGGCGGTGCTTACCACGCAGGTGGAGCGGGAGGGGAGCGCGCTCGACAAGTACGCCGTGGGCAGACGGCTGCGCGCCTGCGGCAGGGTATTGGAGGCGCGCTGCATGACGCTGGAGGCGGCGGTGACCAAACTCATGTGGATCCTTGCGTTCGCCCGCGGCGAGCAGGCGGAAGCGCTCTTCGACACTCCCGTCGAGTGGGACATTTTCTGAAAGGATAAAATAATATGGCTTGCGCCGCGCGGGATTTCCCGCGCGGCGCTGTTGTTTATTTTTAACGCCGTCTTCTCCTGCGATTAAAATAAGGTCCTGGAAAACGTTTAACAGTGGGTATTCTAATAAGTATTTTTGTTGTTTGACGCGGGGCAGACTGTTTAATGATATCTGAAATGCTTGGAATATTGAGGCAAGACACTCCAAATTCTTTAAGAAAATTACACGGCTCAATATAATATTTAGTTTTGTAAAAGACAAATGATTTTGGCGTCATTTTTGTTATCAATATCATTAGATCGAACAATTGATTTTTATATTGTTCAATTGAAACGGTCGACTGATATTGCAAAAAAATAGTGACTTCCTTTGGAAGATTGTTTGCAAATTCTCTCTTCGCTCTTTTCCAACATAAGCCATCAGCGCGACATTGCATGGGGTCAATGGAGTCCTCGTATTCATTTTTGATTTTATCGGTTGCGTCGAATACCCAAACGACTTTGTAACCGCGAGAGATATAAAATTTATTTCTCTTTGCGATTTCCTCTCCCGTAATCGGGCTGTGCTGAAATTCGATGACCGTATCACCAATGCAAACGTCTGCGCGGTGTTTTTCTCCGTTGTTTTCAATGACGACTTCTCTGCACTCCTTTGGAAACCGCTGCTGCCAATTATAGTGCCATTCACTCATATCGTGTGACCAATCATCTAGACATTGTGTTCCGCGTTTATGAGCGAAATGCGTTCTTACAGCAAGTGAATTTGCGGCGCGAATGATCAAGGACTCTCCGCAGACAGGACAAAAATATTGTTTTTGCGGGTCAGCGTTGTTTATTTCAATTCTTTCGCCTGCTTCATTAAGTGCGATAAACATAGGGTTATCCTTTGTGTCTTTGTGATTTAATTCTATTTTAATATAAAAATCATGGTCTGTCAATATCAGATAAAAAAGTTGAATCTTTTTACGCACATTCTGTAAAGTCGTAAAAAGGCGCGGGCGGGCATACAATACCCTATGGAGTTTTTGCGCGAGATCGCGGGCGTTCTGGGGGCGGCGGACGCCTTTCGCATCCACTATGCCGTTGTGGACGGCCGGGGCGGATATTTTGAAAACGTGGCGCGCCTTGCGTTCTTTTCGGACAGGGAGATCGTCCTCAAGGGGCGAAAGGGCTGCGTGCGCGTGGAGGGCGAGGGGCTGTCGCTGGGCAAGTACTACGCGGGCGACCTTGTCATTTACGGCAATATCCTGCACATCGGAAGGGAGGGCGGTGGTGAAAAGCTGTGAAATATTCATCGAGGGCATCGGCGCGGCGCGCGCCGTGGAAAAACTTGTGTGCGGCGGCGTGCCCGTGCTGGCGGCAAGGGCGCAAAAAAAGGGCGCCGTTGTGCGGGTGGACGCCAAACACCGTGAAAAAGTTTTTGCAATTTTGCGCGGTTCGTGTTATAATGTAAAAAAAGTCCGCTTTTCGGGCGCGGCGCGCGCTCTGCGCCTGCTCGCCGGGCGGGCGGGGCTGCTTGCCGGCGCGCTCGTGTTCTGCCTGACGGTGCTCTTTTTTCAGAGCCGCGTTCTGCGCATTGAGGTGGTGGGCAGCGGCGCATACTATCGTGCGCAGGTACTGCGTATGCTCGCACAGGGGGGCACGGGGCTCTTTGCACCCCCGCCCGCCGACCGCGCGCGCATCACGGCGCAGATCTTATCCCTTCCCCGCGTGAGCTTCTGCGCGCTCTCGCACGAGGGGGGCGTGCTCACCGTACAGGTGGAAGTGTCCGACGAGGCGCTGCCCGCGGCGGGCGGATGCCTGTATGCGCCCGCCGCGGGCACGGTGTGCGCGCTCACCGTCCTCTCCGGAACGGCGCGTGTCGCCGTGGGCGACACCGTCGCCGCGGGCGATCTCATTGCGGAGAATGTGACGGCTGTGGGCGGGGAAGAGCTCCCCGTCACCGTCATTGCGTCCGTCACGGTGCGCGTGCAGGTGGACGCCGAATATGCCGGCAGCGAGCGGGAGGCGCTCGCGCAGGCGTACCTCGACTACGGCGAGATAGAAGGATTACTGACACAAAAGACGCAGGTGGGCTGGCGCGTGACGGGCGAAGTGCTCGTGCATGCAAGCCTCAACCTCGGGTAAGGAGGCTATTACGGAAACAACGGTCACGGTGGAAACGGGCAGTCTGGACAGGCTGCGCACGGTCATCGGCGTGCTCGATGAAAATCTGACGGTCATCGCGCGCGAACTTTCCCTGTCTACCCGCATCGACGGGACGAAGATCGTTCTGACGGGCGCGGAGGCGGACGTGGGCGGCGCGGTGATCGCAAATCTGCTCGCCGTCGCGGACGCGGGCGAGCACATCGACAGGAGCGCCCTTTTGTACTGTATCGCTCTCGCGCGCGAGGGGAATGCGGAGGATCTGGGCGCCGTGCTCAAAGATGTGGTCGCCGTCACTTCACGCGGAAAACCCGTCAAGTGCAAGACGGTGGGGCAGAGCGCCTATGTGGACGCCATGCGCAAGAACACCATCACCTTCGGAACGGGGCCTGCGGGCACTGGCAAGACCTACCTTGCCGTCAGCCTTGCCGTCGCGCTGTACAAGGCAAAGACGGTGGACAAGATCATCCTCACCCGCCCCGCGGTGGAGGCAGGGGAAAAGCTCGGCTTTCTGCCGGGCGATCTGCAGACGAAGGTGGACCCATACCTGCGCCCCCTGTACGACGCGCTGCAGGAACTGTTCGGCATGGAGACGTATGCAAAGCTCATGGAGAAGGGCGTCATCGAAGTCGCGCCCCTCGCCTACATGCGCGGCAGAACGCTCTCGGGCGCCTTCGTCATCCTGGACGAAGCGCAGAACGCCACGCGCGAACAGATGAAGATGTTTCTCACCCGTCTGGGCGAGGGGAGCCGGATGGTCGTGACGGGCGATCTGACGCAGACCGACTTGCCCGACGGCAAGTCGAGCGGGCTCGCACATGCCGTGAATGTGCTCAAGGGGGTGGAAGATATCGCCATCGTCGCCCTCACCGAGCGCGACGTGGTGCGCCATCCGCTGGTGACGCGCATCGTGCGTGCATATGAACGGGATGAACAGCGCAGAAGAAAAGGAGAAAAACGATGAAGAACGACGAGACCTCCCTGACCATTCAGGATGAGGGGAGTGTACGCAATTCCCGCCTGGTGGGCAGCGCGTTCGTATTTGCGGCGTGCTATATCCTGCTGTGCCTTGTGATCTTTCTCATGATCGTCATCAACGACCCTTCGGGCTGGGTCGGCTTCTTTTTGGAAAATTACGCGGGTATCCTGACGCTTGCCGTCTGCACGCTGCTGCTGTGCTTCATCATCTATTATTATTACTACTTCGAGGACCGCGAATTTCTTGCAAGGTCGCGCAACGTCCTGCTCATTTTTTCGCTGGTCACGGTGAGCGTGGTGCTCAGCTATCTGTTCGGCAAGTTCATCAACATCTATGCCCGTCCCTGCGCGCTGCTTGCGCTGTTATGTGTGTTTTTGTTCAACCGCAGGCAGGCGATCATGCTCAACTTCATTTTCTCCATCCTCATGTTCGTCATCGATACCTACACGAACAACTTCTCGGCGGACGGCGCGACCTCGCAGGTGTACTACTCGCTCATGCTCAACTTCGTGTGCGGCACCTTCGCCATCTTCGCCTCGGGCGGCAACAAGACGCGCGGCGGTCTGCTTCTGACGGGCTGCGTCATCGCCGTGCCCACCGTCGTCATCGTTACCTTGCTGCAGGTGACCTCGCTCTATTCGGACTGGATCGCCTTCGTTGCCTCCATCGGCTACTCCATCATCGGCTGCGTTGTTTCGGCGGTGCTTGCGCTCGCGGGGCTGCCCGTGTTCGAGGCGGCGTTCAACCGCCTGACGGTGTTCCGTCTGCGCGAACTCACTTCCACCAACGCCCCCCTTCTGGTGCGGCTCAAGCAGGAAGCTCCCGGCACCTTCAACCACTCGCTCATCGTGGCGCAGATCGCCGAATCGTGCGCTGTCGCCATCGGCGAGAACGCCGAGCTTGCGCGTGCCGCGGCGTACTATCACGACGTGGGCAAGCTCAAGCAGCCCGACTGCTTCACGGAAAATCAGGCGGGCTACAACGTACACGACGAACTCATGCCCGAACTCTCCGCCGATATCATCCGTTCGCACGCCAGGGACGGCTATGAGCTGCTGACGGCGGCGCACTTTCCGCAGATCATTGCGGACGTCGCGCGCGAGCATCACGGCACGCTGCCCATCAAATACTTCTACGACAAGGCGATGCGCCTTTCGGGCGGCGACGCCGATATCAAGGACTACTCCTATCTGGGGCCCACTCCCCGCACGCGCATCGCGGCGATCGTCATGATCGCGGACGCCTCCGAAGCAGCGACGCGCGCCCTTTCCGACCGTTCGCCCGAAAACGTGGAGCGCACCGTGCGCGCCATCATCGAAGAGCGCATGGACCTCGATCAGTTCGCCGACTGCGACATCACCATCCGCGATCTGTCCGTCATCCGCAGGACGCTTGTGGAAACGCTCTCCGGCGTGCACCACCACCGCGTGGAATATCCCGCCATCCGCTTCAACCGCGACCGCCAGGCCGTCAAGGAGGAGAAGGAGGACTGATGCGCATCTTTTTTGATTCCGACCTGCCCGCCGAAGGGCTCGCGCGGCTTGCCGCGGCGATGGAGGGGCTCTGGCAGGGCGACGACCTATCGGCAGAGCTCCTGCTCGTCTCCGAAGAGGAGATCCGCCGGCTCAACGCGCAGGGGCGGGGCGTGGACGCCGTGACCGACGTGTTGAGCTTTCCCTCGATGGAGGGCATCAAGGGCGCGCCCATCCTTGCCGACGAACACGGCGAGGAGATCGACGAAAACGGCAACATCTTTCTGGGCAGCGTGGTCATCTGCGAACAGCGCGCGCGCGAGCAGGCGGAAGAGTACGGGCACAGCTTTGAGCGCGAGCTCTGGTACCTTGCCGTGCACGGGCTGCTGCACTGCCTCGGCTACGACCACATGGCGCAGGAGGACAAGCGCGAGATGCGCGAAAAAGAGGAATACGTCATGAAAAAACTTTCTCTGGAGCGGGACATATGAGGAGCGGAACGGTCGCCGTCATCGGACGGGCAAACGCCGGCAAGAGCACCCTCATCAATGTGCTTGTGGGCGAAAAAGTCGCCATCGTCTCGCCCAAACCGCAGACCACGCGCGATCGCATCCTCGGCGTGCTCACGCGCGCGGACTATCAGATCGTCTTCGTGGACACGCCCGGCATCTATAAGAGCCGCAACGCGCTCACCGAGGGCATGATGAAAACGACGGAGACGACCTCGCGCGACGTGGACGCCATCTTATATGTGCTGGACGGGCATGCGGGCGTGCGGGAGGAGGACGCGCAGCTCATCCTGAAATACTGCGCCCTGGGCGTGCCCCTCATCGTTGCCTTCACCAAGACCGACATCATGCCTGCGCAAAACATTCCGGAGGAAGTCCGGCAGCTGGGCGAGGCGGGCGTGCAGGCGGATATCTATCCCGTCTCCGCGCGCAGGGGGAAGGGGTTGAAGAAGCTGGAGGTCGCCATCGCCGCCATGCTGCCCGAAGGGGACAAGCTCTTTCCGGACGACATCGTCTCCGACCGCAGCGAAAAGTTCATGCTCGCCGAACTCATGCGCGAGAAAATTTTATTGAAGTACGATGAGGAGATCCCGCACGGCGTCGCCGTCGTGGTGCACACCTTCCGCAAGCGGGAGGACGGCGTGTACGAGGTGGGGCTGGATATCGTCTGCGAAAAGCAGGCGCACAAGGCCATCCTCATCGGCAAACAGGGGCGCGCGCTCAAGGAGGCGGCCTCCTTTGCGCGCAAGGACATGGAAAAGTTTCTGGGCGCCAAGGTATATCTTACGACATACGTCAAGGTGCGCGAGGACTGGCGCGACAGCGCGCGGCTCATCCGCGAACTGGGCTACGGCGAGGACGAGGCATAGTTCTGCGCCGGGCGCGCATACTGCCCGCAGGGGGTGTGTATGCGGGAAAAGGACGCTGCGCAGATCGCCTGGGAAATGTTCGAGCGAACGGGCAATCTGACGTACTACATGCTGTACAAGCGGCTCAAGCCGGGCGGCAGAGGATAGACGATGGAATTTAAGGCGGACGCGCTCCTTCTGCGGGCGGTCGACTACGGGGAAAACGACAGGATGGTGACCCTTCTTACGGCGGAGCGCGGGAAGATCGCGGCTTCGCTCAAGGGCGTGCGAAAGGCGGGGGCGCGGCTTCGGTTTGCCGCCCAGCCTTTTTGTTTTGCGGAATATGTGTTCGCCGCGCGCGGGGGCAGGAACACGGTGACTTCCGCCGCGTTGCACGACGGCTTTTATGCGCTGTGCGAGGACGTCACGCGCTACTATGCCGCCGCCGTCGTGACGGAGACGTGCGACAGGATATCGCTCGAGGGCATGCAGGCGGCGCCCCTTCTGGTTGCGGCCGTCACCGCGCTCGAGGGGCTGTGCGCGGACGAGCCGCTCGCTCTCCTCACCTTTCTGCTCGCGGCGCTCGCCTATGCGGGCTATCCCGTGGAGACGGGCGCCTGCCCCGCATGCGGCAGGGTGCCTGCGGGCAGGATGCGCTTCTCCTTTGCGGACGGCGCGTTCTTTTGCGACGAATGCCTTCCGGACGCCGTGCCCGCGAGCGAGAGCACCTATCTTGCGCTGCGTGCGGCAAGGGGGACGGGGGAGGCGGAGCCGGACGGCATTGTGCGCGCCCTGCGCCTTCTGGGCGCTTATTTCGAACGGCAGGTGGGGGCGCAGCTTCCCGCGCTTGCGCAATATCTGCGCCTTGCGCGTGCCTGAATGGCTTGACTTTTTCAGGTAAAGTTTTTATACTATTGTCACAAAATCGGGAGAAGAACTTTCAGATGGGTCAATCGATCGACCGCGGGGACGCGCTCGTCCTCGCACATTACTATGTGCCGGACGCCGTGCAGGCGGCGGCGGACTTTGTGGGCGACAGCTTTGCCCTGGCGCAGCGGGCGCTCGCAAGCGATAAGCCGGTCATCATCTTCTGCGGCGTTTCCTTCATGGGGGAGAGCGCCAAGATCCTCTGTCCCCAAAAGCGGGTATATCTGCCCGTGCCCGACGCGCACTGCCCGATGGCGGACATGGCGTCGGAGGAGGAGATCTTACATATGCGCGCCGCGGTGGACGACCTTGCCGTCGTCGTCTATGTCAATTCGTCGGCGCGGGTCAAGGCGCTTGCCGACGTCGTCGTCACCAGCGCCAATGCGGTCAGGGTGGTATCCCGTCTGCCGCAAAAGAACATCTATTTCATCCCGGATAAAAATCTGGGCGCCCATGTGGCGGCGCAGCTGCCCGAAAAGCGCTTCTACTTCGGCAGCGGCTGCTGCCCCATCCACGGGGTGACGAGTGTGCGCGAGGTGCGCGCGGCGCTTGCTTATCACCCGGGGGCGCTCCTTCTTTCGCACGCCGAGTGCCCGGAGGAGGTGCGCGCCATGTCCGCGTTCGTCGGCTCGACGGCGGGCATGATCGGCTATGCGCAGCAAAGCGACGCGCAGGAATTTCTCATCGCCACGGAGACGGGGACTCTGTGCGAGCTTTCCCGCCGTTGTCCCGGAAAAAAATTCTATCCCACGCGCACCGATTTTATCTGTGCCGATATGAAAAAGGTGACGCTTCCCGCACTGGAGCGGGTCTTCGCGGGCGGCGGCACCCTTGTGGAAGTGGAGGAGCATATCGCCGCAAAGGCGCGCCGCGCGCTGCAGCGTATGCTGGAGCTGGCGCAATGAGAGCGGAATATCGCGGCACCCTTATCGTCGGTGCGGGGGCGGCGGGGCTGAACTGCGCGCTGCACCTGCCCGCCGGCGAGGACGTGCTCGTTATCTGCAAGGGCGGCCTGAAGGAAAGTGACTCCTTTCTGGCGCAGGGGGGCATCTGCGTGCTGCGCGACGCCGGCGACGAGGCGGGGTACTTTGAGGATACCATGCGCGCCGGGCACTATGAAAACGATCCCGAAACGGTGCGCTGCATGATCGCCCATTCGCGCGAGACCATCGACGAACTCATCTCCCTCGGCGTGCGCTTCGCGCGCGACGAAGAGGGGGCGCTCGCTTACACGCGCGAGGGCGCCCACTCCCGTCCGCGCATCGTTTTTCATGCCGACTGCACGGGAAGAGAGATCACTTCCCGCCTTCTGCGCGTGGCGCAAAAACGCACGAACGTGGAACTGCGCCCCTACACCGCCATGGTCGATCTGCTGTTCGGCGTGCATGGCGAGTGCGTGGGCGCGGCGGTGCGCGACAGGCACAGCGGCGAGGTCAGCCTTGTCTATGCGGGCAATACCGTGCTCGCCACGGGGGGCGTTGGCGGTCTGTTCGCCCATTCCACCAACTACCGCATCCTCACGGGCGACGGCGTGGGCGCGGCGCTTGCGCACGGCGTTGCGACGCAGCATCTCGATTATGTACAGTTTCACCCCACCACTCTGTATACGCGCGGGCGGGGCAGACGCTTTCTCATATCGGAATCGGTGCGCGGCGAGGGCGCGCAGCTTCTGAACGCCGCGGGGGAGCGGTTCGTGGATGAATTGCTGCCGCGCGACGTGGTGACTGCGGCTATCCGCGAGCAGATGCGCCGGGAGGGGAGCGATCATGTACGCCTCGATCTGCGCACCGTGCGCGGCGGAAAGCGCACGCTGGAGGAGCATTTCCCCGGCATCGTGCGCCGCTGCCGCAAAGAGGGGTACGACGTTTTTTCGCAGCCCGTGCCCGTCGTGCCCGCCCAGCACTACTTCATGGGCGGGGTGAAGAGCGATCTTTCGGGCAGGACGAACGCGCCCCATCTGTATGCCGTGGGCGAGACGTGCTGCAACGGCGTACACGGCAGGAACAGGCTCGCTTCCAATTCGCTGCTCGAAGCGCTCATCTTTGCACGCCGTGCGGCGCAGGATATCGCCGCGGGCAGCCGCGCGCGGGGCGGGGCAAGCTGGGATCATACGCAACAGGAGATCGACGCCATGCTGAAGGCGCGGCGCAAACGGGTCAAGGAGGAAACGCACCATGAAGGCGAGTGACGTGACGGCGCGGCTGCACTGGGACGAAGTGCTGCTTGCCGCGCTCAAGGAGGACATTCCGTGGGAGGACGTGTCGGCAAACTCGGTCATCGACGAGGACGCGCGCGGGCACGCCGACCTCATCGCCAAGGCGGAGGGCGTCATTGCGGGGCTGCCCGTGTTCCGCCGCGTGTTCGAGCTGCTGGATAGCGGCGTGCAGGTGCTCTTTCATGTGCAGGAGGGGACGCGCGTTGCGGCGGGCACCCTTGTGGGCGAGGTCACAGGCAACATGCGCGCCATTTTGTCGGGCGAGCGCACGGCGCTCAATTTTCTGCAACGTATGAGCGGGATCGCGACCTACACGCGGCAGATGGCGCAGCTTCTGGAGGGGACGGGGACGAAGCTTCTGGATACGCGCAAGACCACGCCCCTTCTGCGCAGCTTTGAAAAATATGCCGTCACGGTGGGCGGCGGGAACAATCACCGCTTCAACCTTTCTGACGGCGTGCTGTTAAAGGACAACCATATCGGCGCGGCGGGGGGCGTGCGGCAGGCGATCGAACGCGCCCGCGCCTATGCGCCCTTTGTCCGCAAGATCGAGGTGGAAGTGGAAACGCTCGAACAGCTGGACGAGGCGCTTTGCGCCGGGGCGGACATCGTCATGCTCGACAACATGAAGGGGGAGGCGCTCGCCGAGGCAGTGCGCCGCGCAAAGGGACGCGCCCTGACGGAGATCTCGGGCAACGTCACGCGCGAAAATCTTGCCGTCTATGTCTCGCTGGGCGTGGACTTTATCTCTTCGGGGGCGCTCACGCACAGCTCGCCCATCCTGGATCTTTCGCTCAAGCACCTGAAAGCGGTATAGGGCACGCCGCGCCTTTGTTTTTTCTATGATATTATTATGATATAATGTAATGAAGAATCGGGCGCCGCCCGGCGTATTCCCGCCGGGCGGCGCCCGATTTTTGTTCCGGCTTTGCAATTTTACAAAGTGTGCCGCCGCGTTATCTTTCTGCGGCATAAAATACCCGGAAATTGCAGACGATGAAAGAGAAACGTCTGCAATTTTTTCACCGATGCGCATGGGATTTTTCTTAAAACGTATTGACAGTGAAAATATTTTGGTGTAAAATCATAATGCTATTATTCTTTAATGGCGAAAAAACTGTATTATTAAGGGGGGAGGACAACAAGACTTATGAGAAAATTAAAAGTCAGTCTGCTGCTTTTATTTTCCATGCTGCTGTCATTGTGCCTGTTTGCGTGTACGCCTTCCGATCCCGGAACGGAGGAGCCGGAAAATCCGGAGCCGTCCGAGCAGGATCAGATCACGCGCGCGGACTTTGTTAATGATAACAGTACCATTACGCTGACGGACGCCGAAACGGCGGAGGGCGCGTATGAAGAGGCGTTCAACGCCGCAGTTTCCGAGCTGTCGCTCAATGTCAGATACACGAGCGGGCAGCCCATCCGCATTACGGGCGCAGACTGCGATTACGACCTTACGAACGTCACATGGGGCACATTCGGCGTCTATTACGCCACCGTCACGCCCAAGACGCAGGGCGACGTGCGCAACGGCAACAACATCACCGCGTCTGCGCCGCTCGAGATCCGCATCGAGCACGAGTTCGGCGAAGAGGACCCCGATACGCACGAAGCGACCTGCTCGGAGTGCGGCGCTACCCGCACGACGCAGACGCTGGAGGAGGACGCTTACGAGGGCGTCACTTACGGCGCGTTCCATAAAGGCGTCACCAACGATGTTTCTCACGGCGATCTGACGGCGATCACCTCATTCGGCAATGTTCAGCAGAGCGCTACCGTCTCTTCGCCCGTCGGCACGATGACGGCGGGCCGCATCCGCAAGGGCATGTCCATCACCGTTACGGGTACGGCGCTCGCTGAACCCGATGACGAGGAGCAGTGGTACTTCCCGAACATCGGTATCGCGCTGCGCGATTTCGATGCGACGACTTCGCCGTTTACCACCGTCACGAACGGCTACAACGGCGGCATGTCCGTTATCGTCCGTAACGACGCTTTCGTTCTGATGAACGGCATCGGCAATACGGGCGAGGCGGTGTTCGGCTCCCGTCTGCTTGCCGGGCTTGTGGGCAGCACCACCGAAGATTACAACTACGGCTCGCATCCCGAAGCGAATGCGGCGGATTACGACAACACGCCTTCGAGCTGGAATTACAACCCCGGCAATATGCCCACCGATTCCTCGCAGTGGGGCGACTGGGCGGTGTATTCCTCGGGCGATATCATGCGCACGGGCGCCTATACCGAGACAGCGCGCGAGATCCGTCTGACGTGGACCTTCCGTCCCGACAACGTCATCGAGCTCGTCTACGAAAACATTACGAACGAAGCAACGCTCATCGCGCGCATCAAGGTGCCCGATGAATATGCCGACATGCAGTTCGACACCGTTCTGCACGGCGACAAGGTGAACATGACCTTCACCTCCGTCTCCACCATCGAGCAGGAGAAGCTCAACGACGTACAGTTCACCGGCTACGAGGGCGACGAGACAATGTACTACGCCGCCAACCAGGCGTTCAACTTTGCAGACCTTGTGGGCAAGGTGCGCATCGACTATACGCAGAGCGTGGGACAGTGGGTCGCGACCGAGGACTACGAGCTGCAGGTCTACCGCGGCGAGGCGACCGAGGCGCAGCCCCCCGAGGACGCAGACGGCTGGACCACGGTCAACGAGGCGACGCTGCTCCGTTCGACCGACCGCTACTTCCGCGTGATGGTCGCCATCGGCAGCGTGACGAAATACGCCTATATGGAAGTGGGCGGCGCCGAAAACAACTTCGTTTCGGCGATCGTTGCAAACAATGTTACCGACGTCTACGGCTTTGCCTTTGAGCATGCGGGCGTCATGGCGGACAGCACGGCGCTAGGCAACGTCGGTTTCGGCGGCAATATGGCCGGGCAGACCGCACAGGTGGCTATCACGCTCACGGGCTCCGCTTCCCGCATCCCCGAAGAATTTGCAAGCGATCTTGCGGGCTGCACGGGCTATGTGGCGCTGCGCATCTGGGGCAGCGACCTCGGGACCGCTGCGGCGGCGGAGGGCGGCGCGCCCGTCGTCATCGTGGCCAATACCGCAACGTATATCGACGTGATCGTCGGCATCGGCGGCATCGGCGGCGCACAGACGTCCGCCACGCTCACCGGCGCGCAGGATACGCCCATCGTCATCGACGTCTCCGGCATGGTGGCGCCTTTGTGGACGGTGGATATCACCGGCATCGCCCAGGGCGGACAGAGCGATCTTACCGCCGTTCCGCTCAACACGGGCGCGGACGTGACGGTGCAGCTCATTCTCACCGACGATATGTACAACAGCGCCGAGATCGGCTTCTCGACCAGCAGAACGACGGCGGTCGCCGACCTTGAAGAGACCGGCAATCTGCGCACCGATGATTCTTCGCTGCGCATCGCCTACAAGAACTGCTCGGCGCAGCAGGATGATCCTTCGAGCGGGCTCTGGACGGTCACGCTCACCTTTGAGATCCCCGCCATCGACGGCATCGACAGTAACGGCTACTGGGCGCTGTATTTTGCCGAGAGCGCTTCGGCTACGCCCGTGGCGACCAACATCTACTACGGTCTGCCTGCGGCAAGCACTGCGGACGGCTTCCTTGTCGAACTGGACAACGGCTACACCGCATTTGTCACGGCGGAGGGCACGGACATTTACTACTATGTCGCGCGCACCGACCATGACCTGACGGCGGAGGACATCTCCTCCACGCTCTACCTCAACGTGAACGGCGGCGCCGCAAGTGAGATCGCGCCCGCGATCATCGACCTCGGCTTCCGCTATTCGAACGGCGCGGCGGTGCTTGCGGATAACGCGCTTGCACAGGTCATCGACTTCAGCTACGGCGTGTTCGGCACCACGGACAACGACCGCGACTACGATACGGGCTTCTTCTTCGCCGGCGTTGTCGACGCAACGGCTTACGGCGTTCCCGCCGACGCTTCGGAATACTACTTCCAGATCGGCGCCACCACCGAGAGCATGCCCGGCTACAAGGTCACCGTTGCAACGCAAGGCACCACGCTTGCGCAGGAGGCCGCCATTGCCAACGCCAACGTCACCCTGCATACCTTCGTCAACGGAAGCTGCATGGAAGCGGGCCTGTACGGCTACGAATATGTCGTGGGCGATGAAGTCGTGTTCTGGGCAAACCTGTTTGCCAACGGCGGCGACCATCGTTTTGTGGATGGTAAGTGCGTCTACTGCGGCGGCACTACCAAGAGAGAAAATCTCAACGACGGCGCAACCATCTTCGATCTGGAGGACGGGCAGTACCTGGAGATCAAAGAGCAGTACCGCGGCGGCTATACGAGCTCTTCGCCCGTGGTCGACGACGGTCTCGCCATGCAGATCACCAACCAGGACGGCAGCGGCTGGTGGATCCGTTCGGACGGCTTCGTCGGCTATGCGGACAGCGTTGCCAACGCCTATGCGAATATGGCGACCAACGTCACCCATTCGCTCGACGGCGAGGAGAACAATCCCGCCTTGCGCACGCCTCTCGGCAAGCTCGACCCCGACGGGAACGAGATCACCGAAGAAAGCTACATGGCGGTCGTGGGCGGCACCATCACGGGCGGCAGCAATAACGAGCTTCGCGGCGGCTATACCCGCGTGTATGTCGCCTATGAGGCGGGCACCATTACCGTCACCTGGAAGCTGTACGAAAATACGAATAACACCATCGACTATGCGACTGCCACGCCGTACTTCGAATTCACCGTCTCCATGCAGACCACGGGAGATGTCTCCGTTCTGTTCCGTCAGTTCAACATCAACTTCGGCAACAACAAAGCCGGTATGACGGTCGACCTCATCCGCGGCAGCGTCGTCAACAACAGACTGACGGATGAACTCGGCACGGCGGGCGCATCCATTGCCATCGGCGATGCAACGTTCTCGCACTCCACGCTCACGGCGCTGGATAACGGCGTGGTGGACGGCTATGCGGAACTTGCTCTCTCCGGCAATGCGACCGATTTCGACGCGTCCAATGCCACCGCGCAGAAGAACGCGCTCGGCATTCCCGCCGCACAGCATGGCGATTACGATAAGTATATCGCGCTCACCGTCAACTTCTCCGAAGCCGTCGCCTCTGCCGATACCGTCAGCGTGGTCACGGTAAACGGTGCAAATTATGCCCGGGCGGCGTTTAACGAAGCGCGCACGGCGATCGATGTGGTCATCGCCTGCGACGACGACCTGACGGCGGTCGAACTTGACCTTGCCTTCGGCGGTCCCTACACGCTGCAGGCTGTGGGCGTGCGGCTCGATCTGGCGGCGGTCGCTTCCTATGAAGTCACTTCCTCCGTCTCGAACAATGCAACGTTCACCGCGGGCGGCAACGTAGTCATCACTTATGAGGGCGACGTCCCCGCAACGGGAGTTCACTTCTACGTCAACGGCAGCGAGCTCGCCTCCGGGCAGACGGCAGACGGCGTTGCGTTCGTCGGCTACGCGAACAGCGCGCTCACCGTCACCCTTCCTTCCTTCATGACGGCTGCGAAGTCCTACGTCATCGAAATGCGCGATGAGAACGGCGCGCTCGTCAACTCCGTTACGGTGGCGGCGACCGAACTCGACAGCACCGGCGGCAGCGTTGCGGTCGACGAGGGGACGGAGATCATCGTCAGCGGCGCGAACGCGACCTTCATCTTCACGGATAACATGGTCGCCGGCACCACCAAGAGCTTCTACCTGAACGCCAATGCGGGCGGCACCGACGGGCTCGGCTGGTACGACTACACCTTCAGTATCGCGGCGGACGGCAGAACGGCAAGCTTCGTCTACGGCGCGGACAACGCAACAAACGATGCGCTCGCCATCTATACCGTCAACGGCAAGACCTTCGTGGTCATGACGCTCGACCTGACGGCACGCGGCATCACGGCGGGCAGTGCTTACGGCTTTGAGTATAACGAAAGCGGCGTGGCTGCCGGTGCGGGCGAAAACATCACCTACTACACCGTATCCGCCGCCGGCACGCTCAATCCCGCAACGGCTGCCGTGCAGAATGCAGACACCATCGTGAAAAACAGTTGCGAGGCAACGGGTATCGAGGGCATTTCCGTCTCCGTCGGCGGCGCTGTGGTGTTCTATGCAAACGTCACCGTCATTCCTTCGCACGATTGGGTCGAAGGCACGGACGGGCTCTATACCTGCGAATGTGGCGCGATCTTGAAGAGCGGCTTCTCGACCGGCATGGAACTGGATGAAAGCTACTTCGGCGAAGACAAGATCGATGCAACGTCCGGGATCACGGTTTCCTTCCTCGTGACGGCAAACAGTGACTGGGATTCGATTGCAATGCGTACGAAGTTCGGCGCGATCAACGTCACAATGCCCAACCTGCAGCTCAACGTTGCGGACACGAACGCGATCAATGGGGACGCCGCCATGAAGACGCTGTTCGATAAGTTCCTCAATGCAGAAAATGCGCGCGAGAATGCATTTCCGTCTATGGCGGGCGCCGTTCTTGAAAGCGGTTATGCTTGGGATAGTATCATAACCACGCAAAACGCTTACGTTACGGTCACGATGGGTGCAAACGGGATCGTGTTCTACCTGAACGGCAATAAGATGCTGACCTATCCCGTGACAATGGTGTTCGGTGCTTCCAGTGGTACGGTCAAAGATTTCATCGACCTGTTTATGCTGGCGGCGGCAAAAGAGGGCGTGATCTTCGGCACGACGCAGTTTGCGGGACAGATCACGGCGAACGACACGATCGTAGAGGGTAAAGAGCTGACGGAAGCCCAAGCAGTCGCCCGTTACAACAATTACCTTCTTGAGCACGACTACTATCCCGAGCCCGCTCCCGTTCCCACGCATCCCGACTGGAATGAAGACGGTGCGTTCATGATCGGCGCAACGGATAACAGTGTGGCTTACACGACGAGCATGAGAGTGTACGGCGTG
>CAJFNH010000002.1:0-13756 GCA_904394195.1 Candidatus Gallimonas caecicola | reverse complement strand
TTCGAAAGCGAATGACCCTGCGGAAGGGGAAGCGCCCAATCAAATAACTTTCGGTGCATGGAACGCTCCCGTCATTACGCTCTACAACGGTATTTCCGCTTCGCCTGTCACGATCCGTGCGGATAACTATGTGCTTGGTGCAGACAACGATCAGACTGGCGAGACGGCCGTCTGCTCGTCGATAGGTTGGACGATCAAAAAGACTGCGCCCGCTCTGCAGAATACGATTGCGGAAAACGACGACGTCTGGGCGGAGATCCGTCCGATCATGAACAATTCTACGCTCAAGATCGCGCTCACATATTCGGAAGACGGTAAGTCGTTTACGGTTGTCTACACTTTCACTTCCGAGGATCATTCTTGGACGGAGACGTACGTTTTGACAAGATCGGATGGCGCGGAACTCGGAGACGATGCGTTCTCATTCGGTATCGGCGTGGATCGTTGTTCCTACAATGTTACCTCGTTTGTAAGAAGCTGATCGTTTCTCAAACGATAACATTTTCCGACGGCGAGTAATTCCAACAATTTCAACGCAAGTTGAACGAACACAAAAGGCCTGTCCGCAAGGGCAGGCTTTTTGCATGCCGTTTTCTTTATTTTCCCCATTCCCCCTGTTTCCCCCCTTCCCGCAGGGAAGAGGGGACAAAAAAGAGAGCAAGTTTTTTGAAGAGGGGGCCAAAAAGCCCGGGGCTCTCTTTGGCAAAAGGGGAAAACCCGGGCGCGTTCAACAAAAGGGGAAAGTGGCGCGTTCGGCAAGAGCCCAAAGCCCCCTTTGATGCCGAAGGCATTAAGGGGGGTGTCTGCGCAGCAGACGGGGGGATTGTGGAGGTCGGCAGACGGGAAACAGCCTGTAAAACAAAACAATCGGCAAGATAAAAGATGGTATGTTTACACAATCTTGCATTTCTTTTATAAGCATGATATAATTTTTCTATGAAAAAGATGCGGAACAAAAATTTGCTATCCTTTGCCAGAGCATTGCGCAAAAACATGACAAAAGAGGAACGCCGATTATGGTATGAGTTTTTAAGCGGCTATCCGGTGCGTTTCATGCGGCAAAAAATAATCGGAATATACATTGCTGATTTTTATTGTGCAAAGGCAAAACTTGTGATCGAATTGGATGGCGCACAGCATTATGAAGAGGCAAAGGAGCGTGATGATGCCGAAAGAACTGCATTTTTGGCAGAATACGGGTTAAAAGTCGTTCGTATTTCCAATGTTGAATTAGAACAAAATTTTCAAGGTGTTTGTGAATATATCGACGCCATTGTTCGGGAGCGGATTCGGAGAGAATGATTGCGTCCATTCCTTTTGTTTTACCCTATCCCCATTCCCCCTGTTTCCCCCCTTCCCTTTAGGGAAGAGGGGACAAAAGAAAGCCCGGGCAAAGGGCAAGCCATGCCCCCTTAATGCTTGTTTTAAGGGGGGATGTCACCCATGGTGACAGGGGGGATTAAGAAAATCCGTGCGAAAAAAGGAGAAAAAAGCACCCCTCCCGCTCTGTATGACGGCGGGGAATTTCCAAATGCAAATAATTTCGAATTTTCTTCCAAAATCGATTGACACCCCGCGGGCAATGTGCTAAACTATGCTTACGCACACCGTGAGGGGTGTAATTTTTTTGTATGGAGTTTCTTACTCATGGCTACCAAATCGACAAGAATGAAGATTACGTTCGAGTGCACCGAGTGCAAGAACCGTAATTATGACAGCTTCAAGAACAAGCGCAACGATCCCGATCGTCTTGAGCTGAAAAAGTACTGCCCGACGTGCAAAAAGCACACGGTGCACAAAGAGTCCAAGTAAGCGTGCGCGCTGCTTGAGGGGAGATATCATGTCGAAAAAGGATAAAGAGCCGGAAGTCGCAAAGGCTGCCGAGAGCAAAAAGGACGAAGCGCCCCGCAAAAAGGCGCAGGACAAGAACAAGAAGCCCAATATTTTCGTGCGCATGGGGCGCAAGATCAAGGAGACGTTTTCCGAGCTCAAGCGCGTCACCTGGCCCACGTTCGGCAAGGCGCTCAAGGCAACGGGCGTGGTGCTCGTCATCGTTCTGATCTTCACCATCGTGGTCACGGGCATCAACTACGGTCTTTCCGAACTGCTCGATCTTATGGTAAACGCGGGGGCTTGACATGGCGATCGCAGATACCGAGCCCAAGTGGTATATCCTTCACACCTACTCCGGTTACGAGGCAATGGTGAAGGAGAGCCTTCTGCGGCTCATTGAAAACAACAATCTTCAGGACAGCATCGTGGACGTCAAGATCCCCACGGAGCAGACCATCGAAGAAAAGGCGAACGGCAAAAAGAAGGTCGTGGAGCGCAAGCTCCTGCCTTGCTATGTCTTTATCAAGATGGTGTACTCCAACCAGCTGTGGTATCTTGTCACCAACACGCGCGGCGTCACGGGCTTCTGCGGTCCGCAGGGCCGCCCCATCCCCATGAAGGAGGATGAGATCCGCAAGATGCGCCTTGAGGAGTACGTTGTGGACGCTGACTTCAAGGTGGGGGACAGAGTGTCCATCGACAACGGCCCTCTGGAGGGCTTTATCGGCACCATCCGCGAAGTCAACGACGAAACGCAGCGCGCCAAGGTCGCCATCGTCATGTTCGGCAGGGAGCAGGACGTTGAAGTCGAATATGTGCAGATGCAGAAGATCTCGCCCGACGCAACGGAAGTTCCCCGCGAGGAAGAAAATTAACGGTCATCTCTTTTCACCGCGCGTGAAAAGTTGCTGATAACGTGGGAGAGGCGGTAAATCTCATTTTCCTGCCGCCTTGCATGTACCACAAACGGAGGAAGTTTTATGGCAAAGAAAGTTACCGCGGTCGTCAAACTGCAGCTCCCCGCCGGAAAGGCGACGCCCGGCCCCCCTGTCGGATCGACGCTGGGCCCGCACGGCATCAACATTCCCGGCTTCACCAAGGAGTTCAACGCCAAGACGGCAGGACAGGAGGGGCTCATCATCCCCGTCGTGATGACGATCTATCAGGACCGTTCGTTCACGTTCGTCTTAAAGACCCCGCCCGCGCCCGTTCTCATCAAGAAGGCGCTCGGGCTGGAGACGGCAAGCGCGACCCCCAATAAGGTCAAAGTGGGCAAGCTCACCAAGGCGCAGGTGGAGGAGATCGCAAAGCAGAAGATGCCCGATCTCAACTGCACGTCGCTGGAGAGCGCCATGAGCATGATCAGGGGCACGGCGCGCAGCATGGGCGTCACCTGCGAGGAGTGAGTGGGAGAGAGTTTTTCTCGCTATGACCACGGGAGGTAATTCATGAAATACGGAAAAAAATACGCTGAAAGTCTCAAGTCGTACGACAAGCAGCGCGCATATGACGCAGCCGAAGCTGTGGGCATCGTGCTGGAGAATGCCAAGGCAAAGTTCGATGAAACGGTCGAACTGCATGTGCGCCTGGGCGTCGATCCCCGCCAGGCGGACCAGCAGGTGCGCGGCGTGCTCGTCCTGCCCAACGGAACGGGCAAGACCAAGCGGGTGCTCGTCATCGCCAAGGGCGAGAAGGCGGACGCCGCGGCTGCCGCAGGCGCCGACTTTGTGGGTGCGGAGGAGATGATCCAGAAGATCCAGACGGAGAACTGGTTCGGCTTCGACGTGATGATCACCACGCCCGACATGATGGGTATGGTCGGCCGTATCGGCCGTATCCTCGGCCCCAAGGGCCTGATGCCCAACCCCAAGTCGGGCACGGTCACGCCCGACGTCGTCAGGGCGGTGCAGGAGGTCAAGGCAGGTAAGGTCGAGTATCGTCTGGACAAGACCGCCATCATCCACTGCCCCATCGGCAAAAAGAGCTTCGGCACGGAGAAGGTGCTTGAGAACTTCAACGCGCTGATGGACGCCATCGTGCGTGCAAAGCCCGCTGCTGCAAAAGGCCAGTACGTCAAGAGCGTCACGCTCACCTCGACGATGGGCCCCGGCGTGAAGGTCAACTTCAACAAGGGCTAAAATAGCGGCGGAAATCGCTTGACGATTTTCCGCCCGTGTGCTACAATCAATATATACCGTAGACAACGGGTGCGCGATGGCGCTCAATATCCCGTCGAGGTAGGAACAAATTCTTGCGAATGTGCTTCCGTACCCGTCTGCGGTGCGGAAGTTTTTTATTCGGCTCCCGCAAGGGGAGTTAACGGAGGTAACCATGTCGGCAAATTTTGAGGCAAAGAAAGCGATCGTCGAAGAGATCAAGGCAAAGATCACGGCGAGCAAGTCGGTCGTGCTTGCAACGTATGACCGCCTGACCGTGGCGGAAGTCACCGCCCTTCGCGGCAAGTTCCGCGACGCTGACTGCGAGTACAAGGTGTACAAGAACACCCTCGTCAGAAAGGCGTTCGAGGAGCTGGGCGTGACGGCGTTTGACGCCGATCTCAACGGCGCGACCGCTTTTGTGTTCTGCCCGGACGAGACGAGCGGCTGCTCGATCATCGCCAAGGCAGTCAAGGAGACACCCGCGCTCGCGGACAAACTTGTTCCCAAGAGCGCATACGTCGGCGGCGCCTATGTGGACGCCGAGGGCGTGAAGAAACTCGCGGCCATCCCTTCGAGGGAGGTGCTGCTCGCCAGGATGGTCGGCTGCCTGCAGGCGCCCATCGCAAACCTCGCGTACGTCATGAAGGCGATCGCAGAACAAAAATCTTAAAAATCAATCAAGGAGACAACAATCATGGATATTCAGAAGTTTATCGAAGAAGTAAAGGCGATGACCGTTGTCGAGCTCAACGACTTCGTCAAGGCGCTTGAGGAGGAGTTCGGCGTTTCCGCAGCTGCTCCCGTTGCCGTCGCCGGCGCTGCAGGCGCTGCCGAGGCTGCTCCCGCAGAAGAGGAAAAGACCGAGTTCAACATCGTCCTCAAGGATTTCGGCGCAAATAAGATCGCCGTCATCAAGGCCGTCCGTGAGTTCACGGGTCTTGGGCTTGCCGAAGCAAAGAAGGCGGTCGAGTCCCTCGGCGTCCTCAAAGAGGCTGTGCCGAAGGCAGACGCCGAGGCAGCCGTTGCCAAGCTCAAGGAAGCGGGCGCTACGGCCGTTCTCGAGTAATCGACATTCATGAAAAACCCAGGCAAAAGCCTGGGTTTTTTGTTTTTTGGGGAAACATCATTCTGTGTACCCGGAGAGAAGTTCCGTTGGAAGCTGAAAATGGAACTGCCGTGCTCCGATTTGAAGTGTGGCGGCGTATGCGGCATTGACAGGGAGTTCTTGCCATGTTATAATAGGGGCGTATCGAGGACCGTTCGGGAGAGAAAAAGGGAGTATGTATCCAAAAAGTCTTATATCGATAGGAATGTTTGTTCTATATTTGGCGCTGGCATTTCTTGCGTGCGGGCTTATGTTGCTGATCCCGCAGGTCAATCAATATGTGGGAGTCGGAATCGGGGGCGCGATCTGTATTGCAATGATCGTTATCGTGGCAATCGGGAGTGTGCGAGAGTGGCGGCGCGCTTTTTTTCCAGTCGTGATAGGAAACGGGATAGGAAGCGGCATTGCGTTGAGCAGTCTTTTCGTGTTTCTTGATTATGCGCCGGTTATTACCGATTATCTTATTGCGGGTGCATTGCTTTTAGCCGCATTTCTGTTTTATTGCATTTTGACCTACCTTTCCTTTGTTCGGAGCTATCCCGTACCGTGTATGATCGTATATGCCGTTCTTGTGACCGCAGGTTATATCGCACTCGTCTGCTTGGTGCCTTCGTGTGCCTTTCTGCTTGCGGCAATTTTTCTTCTTCCCTTCATCGGATTTTTCATTTCGATTGCGCGACGCTCGGAATCTGCTATTCATCAGATGGAACATGTTGCAAGCGCATCCTGTTTTTCAATTGCGGTCGTGGTTATTCTTGTTCTCCTGATCATCTCACAGGGAGATGGAGCAGACGGAATGGGTGACGTCTTTCCAACGGATATTTATGGCGGCGGGAAGCGCAAATACAATCCTTATGATTTTGATGTATTAACGTAAATTGCCCGTCACACACAATTTTCATTCCCAACGAGGGCAAACCACTTGACGGATTGCCATTTTCAGGGTAAAATAAAGGGGAAACATTTGGAGACGCTTCTATGAAAAAGAAATTTTTGCGCCGCTTGATCGCGGTGGGTACAACGGCACTCATTGCAGTGGGCTCGGTGGCGATGCTCGCGGGCTGCACCACGTCCAACAATCCCGAGGTGACCATCACTTACACCTTCAACGGGCAGGACTATGCGGTGGACTACCGCCTTTCGCGCGTAGACGCGCCGCAGACGGTGCAGCACTTCATCGAGCTTGCCGATGCGGGCTTCTACGACGGGCTGGTCGTGCACGACTACCAGAACTATACCATCTGTTCGGGCGGATACCGCCTTGTGGACGGCGAGCTGGAGGAGATCGATTATCTCACCACCGTCAAGGCGCTCGAGCAGGAACAGGGCATCACGTTCACCCAGTCCGTCTGGGCGGACGCGGCGCGCACGCAGCCGACCTATACGGTGTACGGCGAATTTTCCGCCAACGGCGTCGAGCAGGAGAACGGCAGGGAGAACAACCATCAGACGGGCGCGCTCGTCATGTACTATACCGACAAGGGGAACGGCAACGAGCAGGTCTGGGCGCAGCGTGCGGACGGCGGCGCCGACAATGACGGCGAGGAATACCAGCAGCTCGCCTACAAGTACAACAGCACGACCTCCCTGTTCTACACCTTTACGGGCGAATCGCGCACGGAATCGGATGCGATCTACTGCGTCATCGGTGTGGCGACCAACTATTCGGAGCAGATGACGAACGGTCTGCTCGCCGCCATCCAGGAGTATGAGGACACGCTGGACGAGGAGGACTCCTTCACCACCACACAGCCGCGCGTGCGCCTCAACCGCTACGATTATTTCGAGGATATCCGCAACGGGGATATCACGGCGGACTTCGAGACGCCCGTCGACATGCCCATCATCATCAAATCGGTGGTCGTGAACAAGTATTAACAAGCAGCTGCGCTGCCTTGCTTGCAAGGCAGCGCGTGTTTATTTGCGTTTGGAGTCGGATACTTCGGGCAAGGCGACAGAAAAAAAGCAAAGACCGCCTGTCGCCGGGCAATAAAGAGCAGCGGAGCTCGTGAAAGAGCTCTGCTGCTCTTTTTGCGGTGTCGTATGTTCAGGGTGTTTTTCGTCCGTGCGGCGGCGTTCATGCGGGCGGAACGGGCTCCAGATTGCTCACTTTGCCGTCCTCGGTGCTCACGCGGAAGTCGCGCACGTCGTACACGCGCGGCTTCCGCTCATAGATCAGCCCTACGACATTGTTCTGCAGCAGAGTGACGGCGCTGTAGTTTCCCAGAAATTCACGCAGCAGCCTCGCTTTGGGGGCAAGGGCGGGGGCGAGATAGGGGGCGGGGTCAAAGCCCGCCAGCACGCTTTCCAGAAGGGCAAGGGCAACGGTGTGCTCGTCGGGCTCGCGGACGGAGAGGATGGTGCAGTCTGTCAGCCTGCCGTCCGTGTAGGTACAGCGCGCCACATGCGCCAGTGCATCGCGGAAGGGCACTTCCGCCGTGATAGTCACGCCCCGCTCCGTCACCTTTCCCTCCGAAAGCAGGGCAAGTCTGCCGTGTTCGTCGATGAGCGCAAACATGTCCTGTCCTTCCAGCAGAATATGTTTGCCCGCGGCACTCGCCTCGCAGCGCTCAAAGGCAAAGGGAAGGGGGATCTGCACAAAGCCCTCCTTGTTTTCAAAGTTGAGCACCACCCGCCCCTGCACGCACAGCGTCAGAAGGCACCCGGAAAGGTGCTTCTGCCATACCACATGCAGCGCGGGATCGGCGCGCACGAAGCCGCGCACGCGCACCGCCACCTCGTTACCGCGGAAGTAGAGCTGCGTTTCCTCGGGCGGGGCAAAAAGGAAGTCCTCGTCAAAGCGGAAACGGACGGGAGCGAACTGCGGCGCTTTACATTCACAAAACACGCCGTCCATTGCGGCAAGCTCCACCGAGCGCGCAAAGGAGTCCACCGCGCCCAGGCACATTCCGTTGATAAACAGTACACAGGGGATATCCGATAAAAAATACACACGCATCTCTATTTTGGTATGTATAAGCCGATAAAATTATGTCAACAATTTTTCCGGAAAGGGTCGCCGGCACCTTTTTCCCCTGCCGGTGCGGGCAGAGCCCTTCGGACGGGCAAAAGGAGATGAAGTATGAATAAGATCAACGGCTATACGGAAGAAGAGGCGACGGGGCTCATCGAATACATCTACAGCGGAAAAAATGCGGGCAAGACGTTATCCTATCTGTTTGAAACGTACGGTAAGGCGCATAACCGCGCCAAGGGCAGCGTGCGCAATTATTACTATGCCTTTTTAAAGCAGCGCGGCGACGAGCGCGTCCGGCGCATCCTTGAGGGCAAAAATCTCACCGCGAACGAGATAAAGCCCTTCACGGAGGAGGAGACAGACGAAATGCTGCGGCGGGTGCTCACGGAAAAGAGCAAGGGCATGTCGGTGCGCAGGGCCATCCGCAACGTCTCGGCGGGGGACGAGCGGCTGATGCTGCGCATGCAGAACAAGTACCGCAACCTTTTAAAGAAGCAGCCCGAGCGGGTGCGGCGTGCGGCGGAGGCGGCGGGCGTGCACGAGGACAAGAGCTTTCTGCAGCGCAAGCTCGAGCGGGAGATCGACGCCCTGTACGAGCGCATCGCCGCCGACCTGCGCGAGGAGAATGCGCGCCTTCGGGCGGAATTGGAAAAAATACGCAGCGAACGGAGCGAATAAGCGCGGCATACCTTCACAAACTGACCATGACGGGATAACCGCAGGAGGAAGGTATGGAAAAAATGTTTTGTCTCGGGCTTGTGCTCGGCGCGGTGGGCGGTGCGCTCATCGTTGCAAACAGCTATAAGGCGCGCTCGCTCGTCAAAAAGAGCCAGGCGGAGCTTCTGGAAAAGGTGGACGAGATGATGGACGAACGTCTGAAGGATATGTCGGACAAGACCGAAAAGACGGACAAGAAGGCAAAATAAGCGCATCTGCGGGGCAGCCATGCTGCCCCGCAGATCATAAATTCGGAATGTAACAGCAAAAAGCGCGGCAGCCGCCGCGCTTTTTCGTTTTGGAGCAGGAAACGGGAGTCGAACCCGCCAGAATCAGCTTGGGAAGCTGACGCCATACCGCTAGGCGATTCCTGCAACGGTTATTTTATTATAACCGATGGCGGCATATCTGTCAAGCACAATTTTGCCGCATTTCGGGAAAATTTTGCGGCAGTTCTGCGCAGCGTTCCCGTTTCCCGCGCACAAACGGCTTGCCTAATTTTTGCGTTTATGATATACTTTTCCCCATGAAGGTGTTTGCGATCAGCGATCTGCACCTCTCCGGGCTCAAAGAAAAGCCGATGAATATTTTCGGCGAGGTCTGGGAAGGGCACTTCGAAAAAATCATTGCCGACTGGCGGGAGAAGGTCGTGCCCGAGGACATCGTGCTCATCGGCGGCGACACCTCCTGGGGGATGAAGCTCGAGGAGGGGATGCACGACGTAGCCCGCCTTGCACCGCTGCCCGGCAAGAAAGTGTTCATCCGCGGCAATCATGACTACTGGTGGAGCGCTATTTCCCGCGTGCGGGCGCTTGCGCCGGACGATACCTTCTTTTTTTTGCAGAACGACTGCGTAAAACTGGGTCCGTATATCATTGCGGGCTCGCGCGGGTGGACGTGCCCGGGCAGTCCCGATTATACAAGTCATGATGAAAAGCTGTATCTGCGCGAAGCGGAGCGCTTCCGCCTTGCCTTCCGCGAGGTGGACAAGGTGCGCACGGAAGGGGACAAGCTCATCGCGCTCATCCACTATCCGCCCTTCAATATCAAGCGGGAGGAGACGCTCTTTACGCGCCTGTTCGACGAGAACGGGGTGGACAAGGTGGTGTTCGGGCATCTGCACGGCGCGGGTTTTTTCCCGCTGAAGTGCGAGCGCGGGGGCACCGAATACTTCCTGACCTCATGTGATAAGGTAAATTTTCGCCTGACGCAGATTTATTAGGACAAATCCTTTACATTTGCGCGGCGACGTGCTATAATAAACGCGTAAACGGATCTTTAAGAGCGGCACCGCGATGCCGACAAGACGCTCGTTTCGCTTTTGCTTGTATATGGAGCGGTTTGCCCCCGGGAAGGGGCGCATATCCCTGCAATCGACAAACGGTCTTGCGGCATGTCCGTAAGGTCGTTTTTTTGTGCGGAATTTTTTGCCGGGGGCGTATGTATGGAAAAAAAGAAGGGGCCTGTCATTCTGGACGAGGAAAGCCTGGCGCGCACCCTTGTGCGGCTCTCGCATGAGATCGAGGAGCGCAACGAAGGCCTGGATAATGTTGTTCTGGTCGGAGTCCGGCGGGGGGGCGAGGTCGTCGCCCGCCGCCTTGCCGCGCTCATCGCGCGCACGGGCAGGGGGGAGGTCCCCTGCGCGGGGCTGGACATCACGATGGCGCGCGACGACCTTGTTTCGGCGTTCATTCTGCCCGACGCGCGCAGGAACGAGCTCGGGTTTGCGCCGGAGGGCAAGACGGTGGTGCTCTGTGACGACGTGCTGCACACGGGCAGGAGCGCCGTAGCGGGCATCGAGGCGCTCTTCCGCCTGGGCAGGCCCGCAAAGATACAGCTTCTGGTGCTCGTGGACCGCGGCGGCAGGGAGGTGCCCGTGCGCGCCGACTATGTGGGCAAGAACGTGCCTACGTCCAAAGAGGAGTATATCGAGGTACGCTTCAGGGAACTGGGCGCCGGCGAAGATTCGCTGACGATCACAAGGAGATAACATGCTGAAACACAAGGACGTATTGGGGCTTTATGATCTGTCCGCCGAGGAGATCGACGAGATCCTGACGGTGGGCATGAGCATGAAAAAGCTCCTCCGGCAGAACATCAAAAAGCTGCCCCATCTGCAGGGAAAGTCGGTGACGACCCTCTTTTACGAGAACAGCACGCGCACGCGCTGTTCCTTCGAACTTGCCGCCAAGTATATGGGGGCGCACGTCGTCAATATTTCCGCGGCGTCCTCGTCGGTGCAGAAGGGGGAGACGCTCGTGGATACGGGCAAGACGCTCGACGCCATGAAGAACGACGTCATCGTCATCCGCCATCCGATGGGCGGCGCGCCCGGACTGCTTGCCCGCACGGTCAGGGCGCACGTCGTCAACGCGGGCGACGGCATGAACGAGCACCCCTCGCAGGCGCTTCTTGATATGCTCACGATGCGCGAGAACTTCCCTTCCATTGCCGGTCTGAAGGTCGCCATTTTAGGCGATATCAGTCACTCACGCGTGGCAAAGAGCAATCTGTTCGGGCTCACCAAGCTGGGAGCGCAGGTCACCATGTTCGCGCCCCGTACCCTGCTGCCCACGGGCATTGACCGGATGGGCGCCGTTGTCTGCCGCTCCCGCGAAGAGGCGGTGGAAGGCGCCGACGTCGTGATGGGGCTGCGCATTCAGCTCGAGCGTCAGCACGCGGGCAACTTCCCCTCGCTGGGCGAATACGCAAAATATTACGGCGTGAACGAGGACGTGATGAAATATGCCAAGCCGGGCGCGCTCGTCATGCACCCCGGGCCCGTCAACCGCGGTGTGGAGCTTACCAGCGCTCTTATCGACGGCGATACCTCCCGCATCGAAGAGCAGGTGCTCTCGGGCATCGCGGTGCGCATGGCGCTCCTGTTCCTTCTGACGAAAGAGGAAGTCTGAAACAGGGCCGCTGCAATGCTTTGCGGGATATCTTAAGGGAAAGAGGAGAAATCATGATCATAAAAAATGCAGACGTTGTGTTGAAAGAGGGTGTAAAGAGGCTGGATATCCGCGTGGAGAACGGCGTCATTGCCGAGCTTGCGCAGCATATCGCGGGCGAGGGCATCGACTGTACGGGGCTCACCGTGCTGCCCGGGCTCATCGACATGCACGTCCATCTGCGTGAGCCGGGGTTTGAGAAGAAGGAGGACATTGCCTCGGGCAGCGCCGCTGCCGTGAAGGGGGGATTTACGCAGGTCTGCTGCATGCCCAACACCAGGCCCGTTGCCGACAACAAGGTGGTCGTCTCCTACATCGTCCACCGCGCGAAGGAGGTGAATCTTTGCAAGGTGCACCCCATCGGCGCCATTACCGAGGGGCAGAAGGGGGAAAACCTTGCCGCCATCGGCGCCATGAAGGCGGCGGGCGCCGTCGCCCTCTCCGAGGACGGCAAGAGCGTGGTCAACACCAATCTGATGGCGAATGCCATGCTGTATGCGGCGGACTTCGGCCTCAAATGCCTGTGTCACTGCGAGGACGCCTCGCTCGTGGACGGAGGCGTCGTCAACGAGGGATACTACTCCACGCTCACGGGGCTCAAGGGCAGCATCCGCGCCGCCGAGGACATTGTCATCGCACGCGAGATTCTTCTTGCCGAGAGCCTTTCGCTGCCCGTGCATATCTGCCACGTCTCCACCTACAGCGGCGTGCAGCTCATCCGCGAGGCAAAGGCGCGCGGCGTGCAGGTGACAGCGGAGACCTGTCCGCACTACTTCACGCTGACGGACGAGGTCATCGCCGGCTTTGATACCAACACCAAGGTCAACCCGCCCATCCGCGAGGAGCGCGACAGGCTCGCCGTTATCGAGGGGCTCAAGGACGGCACGCTCGACTGCATCGTCACCGACCACGCGCCCCATCACGAAGACGATAAGAACGTGGAATACGCCCTTGCGGCGTTCGGCATCAGCGGGCTGGAGACCTCCTTTGCGCTCTCCTACACGCAGCTTGTCAGGGGCGGGGCGCTCACGCTCGGGCAGCTCGCCGACAGAATGAGCGCCGCGCCCGCCGCCATCCTGAACTTACGCGGCGGCGCCATCGAGGCAGGCGCGCCCGCCGACCTCACCGTCGTCGACCTCAACGAGAAGTGGACGATCGACCCCGCGCAATTTGTATCCAAGGGCAAGAACACGCCGTTCGCGGGCAGGCAGGTGTACGGAAGGGTGAAATACACCCTTGTGGACGGAGACATCAGATACAGGGAGGCAAGCAAATGATCATCGACAGGCTCATCGAAAAGATCGTCGCCATGCAAAACCCCACCTGCGTGGGGCTGGATACGCAGCTGGACTATCTGCCCGACGAGATGCGCGCGGGCGTTACGACGTGTGATGCGGCGGCGGACGCCATTCTTACCTTCAACAAGAAGATCGTGGACAGCGTTGCGGACATCGTTCCCGCCGTCAAGGTGCAGGTCGCCTATTACGAACAGTACGGGGCAGCGGGCATGCGCGCCTTCCTCGATACCATCGCATATGCAAGGGAGCGAGGGCTCTTTGTCATCGCCGACTGCAAGCGCAACGATATCGGCTCGACTGCGGCGCGCTATTCCGCCGCCTACCTGGGCGAGACGGCGCTGGGCGGGAGCGCCCTGTCGGTGGCGGGGTGCGACTTTCTCACCGTTAACGCCTACCTGGGCACGGATGGCGTGCAGCCCTTCCTCGACGACTGCAAAAAATATGACCGCGGGCTGTTCATCCTGGTCAAGACGAGCAATCCCTCCTCGGGCGAGCTGCAGGACTTGAAGCTCGCGGACGGGCGCCGCGTGTACGAGTGCATGGGCGATATGGTGGAAGGCTGGGGCGCAGACCTTGTGGGCGATTACGGCTACTCCGCCGTAGGCGCCGTGGTGGGGGCGACTCACCCCGAACAGGCTACCATCCTGCGCGAGCGCCTCAAGCACACTTTCTTCCTCATTCCCGGCTACGGGGCGCAGGGGGGCAACGCGCAGATG
>CAJFNH010000001.1 GCA_904394195.1 Candidatus Gallimonas caecicola | reverse complement strand
CGTACGGATCATAATAAACTCTCCTGTCCTCGTTTTTCTTCATTATACAACGGGAAGGGAAAATTTGCAAGTGATTTTTTTATCTTCATGCATTTCTTTTCGGGCAGGCAGGAAAGAAATCCCCGCGCGCCCGGAGCGCCATGCGGACCCCGTTACTCCTTGCGCAACTTTACGCCGACGAGCGCACCCAGTCCGCCCAGCGCGCCGCACACGAGCAGCTCGACCAGGTAGAGCGCGTTCAGCCGGAAGCCGCCGCCGATGGCGGCGAACAGCAGCATGGCGAGAAGGCTTGCGAGCAGCCCCGCGGCGACGCCCTTGAAAAAGGCGCGGCTGCGGTGCACGAACAGCAGCGGAAACAAAAAGGCGCCCGCACATTTGATGACCCAGTTGACGGCGAGCACGGCGCCGTCCGCAGGCGCATAGGCACGCACGGCGATGGCGGCAAATGCCGTAGCCACCAGATAAAAGAGCGTACAAAAGAGCGCCGCGAATGCGACTTCCCTGCACGTCCTTGCAAAATTTTCCATAAAATCACCCCCGCGACCGTGATACTTTACGGTATGCGGGGGCTTATCTCATTATGCCGTTACTTTTTTTCTTCCTCGTCCGAAGCGGGCGCCTCTTCGGCGGGCGCTTCGGCGGGCGCTTGTGCGGGTGCTGCGGGCGCTTCCCCGCGCTTTGCCGCTTCCTTCGCCTCTTTTTCCGCCTTGCGCTTTTCTTCCGCCGCCTCGCGGGCAAGCTGCGTGGGCCCCTTGGCGTCCGTTTGCGCGATGAGTTCCTTATCCATCTTCACATAGGACTTGCCCGAATTTTCGCTGCCCGTTTCGATGATCACGGTGTTGTCATCGCACACTTCCACAACGATGCCGCAGATGCCGCCCGCCGTCTTGACCTTGTGGCCGGGACGGATGGCCTCGAGCTGTTCCACATACTCCTGCTGGCGCGCCTTATTCTTTCTGCCCGAAAAGAAAATATAGGCGATAAAGCCGACGACGATGACGCCGATCAGCACCCACATGATCCAGTCGCTGTTCGGGGTCGTTCCGGATGTGTTCTCAAGCATTGCAAACCACATACGTCTGTACTCTCCTTGAATTGACATTCCCTTGCGGGACGCTATCTATGATACCCTTTTTCCGTTTTTTTGGCAAGCGATTTACGGTTATTTTTTCCATTTCACCAAGTTTTCAAAACCGGAACCTGCAAAATATCCGTCAGGAAGGGAGCCCTTCCTCCTGCCGCCGGTAGAAATCGGCGACAAAGTCGCGCACATACCCGCCCAGGATGCTCTCGCGCAGCCCGCGCATGAGGCGGTGCAGATAGGCGATGTTGTGCATGGACAAAAGGATGGCGCCCGTCATCTCGCCCACGTTGACAAGATGGCGCAGATATGCCTTGGTGTAGTTGCGGCAGCAGTAACAGTCGCAGTCGGCATCGAGGGGCGTGAAGTCCTCCTTATATCTGCCGTTGCGCACCACCACCTTCCCCCGGGAGGTAAGCGCCGTTCCGTTGCGCGCGACGCGGGTGGCAAGCACGCAGTCGAACATATCGATGCCGCGCAGCGTCCCCTCCACCAGGCAGTCGGGCGAGCCCACGCCCATCAGGTAGCGGGGCACGTCGGCGGGGAGCGCCTCCTTCAGATCGTCGAGCAATTCATACATGAGCGGCTTGGGCTCCCCCACCGAGAGCCCACCGATGGCGATGCCGTGTCTGACATAGGGCATGCAGCGCTCCAGGCTCTCACGGCGCAGATCCTTGTAGAAGTTGCCCTGCACGATGGGAAAGAGCGCCTGGCGGGGGTTTTCATGCGCCGCATAACAGCGCTCCAGCCACCGCGCCGTGCGCTCCATCGCAAGGCGCGCTTCCTCGTGCGTATAGCCGTATTCCGAGCACTGGTCGAACGCCATGATGATGTCCGAGCCGAGGTTGTGCTGGATGCGCATGGCGAGTTCGGGCGTGAAGGTGTGGCGGCTGCCGTCCACATGGGAGGAAAATGTGACGCCCTCGTCGGTGATCTTGTTGAGCGACGCGAGCGAGAACACCTGAAATCCGCCGCTGTCCGTGAGGATGGGCCTGTCCCAGTTCATGAACTTGTGCAGCCCGCCCGCGCGCGCGATGAGTTCGTCGCCGGGACGCATGTACAGGTGATAGGTGTTGGAGAGGATGATCTGCGAGCCGATCTCCTTGAGATCTTTGGGCAGCAGCCCCTTGACGGTCGCCTGTGTGCCGACGGGCATGTAAACGGGCGTTTCGATATCGCCGTGCGGCGTGTGGAACACCCCCGCCCGCGCCCCCGTTTCGGGATCGACCTTCTGCAGTTCAAAGGAAAAATATTCGTTGTTCAATGCGTTGCTCCCTGTTTCAGCGGCTGCCGAACCCCGCTGTTCTCTTTCTTATCTTTCATGAAAACCCGCCCGGACGGTATGTATGATCTCGGCAAATATCCGTCCCGTTTACAAGATCAGCATCGCGTCGCCGAAGGAGAAGAAGCGGTAGCGCTCCTCCACCGCCGTCTTGTACACGCGCATGATCTCCTCGCGCGAACAGAGTGCCGAGACGAGCATCAGAAGAGTGCTCTCGGGCAGATGGAAGTTGGTAATGAGCGCGTCCACGCACCTGAACTTATAGGGCGGGTAGATGAAGATCTCCGTATTGCCCTTGCAGGGGCGAAGAAAACCGTGCTCGTCCGCCACCGTCTCCACCGTGCGCACGCTGGTCGTGCCCACGCAGATGACACGCCGCCCCTCTTTTTTGGCGCGGTTGACGATCTCCGCCGCCTCCGCGCTTATCTCGAAGTATTCCGAGTGCATCTTGTGGTCAAGCACGTTTTCTTCCTTGACGGGGCGGAAGGTCCCCAGTCCCACATGCAGCAGCACCTCGGCGATCTCCACCCCCTTTGCGCGGATGCGCTCCAGAAGTTCGGGCGTAAAGTGCAGTCCCGCCGTGGGCGCCGCCGCCGAGCCGTTCTCTTTGGAGTACACCGTCTGATAGCGCTCGGGGTCTGTAAGTTTTTCATGGATATAGGGCGGCAGAGGCATCGTTCCCACGCGCGAGAGGATGTCCTCAAACGTACCGTCATACATAAATTCGACGATACGTTCCCCCGAATCGGTGACAGACAACACCCGGAGGGAGAGTTCTTCGTTGACGATGAGGTGCGCGCCGGGGCGGCACTTTCTGCCGGGACGTACGAGCACCTCCCACCTGGTCAGATCAAGGCGTTTCAGGAGCAGCACCTCCACTGCGCCGCCATGCTCGGTATGCGCATAGACGCGCGCAGGCAACACCCGCGTGCGGTTGACGACGAGCACGTCCCCCGCCTTCAGATAGTCGATAACGTCGCGGAAGATTTTGTGTTCGAGCTGCCTCGTGTCGCGGTGATAGACCAAAAGCCGCGACGAATCGCGCGGCTCGGCGGGCGTCTGCGCGATGAGGTCTTCGGGCAGATCGTAATAAAAATCACTTTTTTTGAGCGTTTCCATATTTGCTATGCCTTTTCATGCACGGGCTTTGCCGTGAGCTGTACCCATGCGGGCACAAATCCGCACGCAAGCGCCGTTTTTTGGGAGAGAATATTCGACCATGCCGCGCAGTAAAAGGGAATTTTGCCGCGCGCGAACGCCTCGCGTGCCAGGCGGGAGACGAGCGCCCTTGCAACGCCCCTGTTGCGATATTCGGGCAGCACGTCGATGCCGATCTGCCACAAGCGTTCCCCGTCCGCCGAGCAGCCCGCAAGTCCCGCGAGCGAGTCCCCGTCGTATGCGCCCACACAGAGCACATCGTACTCCCTGCGCGCCGCACACAGCGCATTGCCCCACTGCGGCAGATAGAGAGCGCAAAAGTCCCCCCTCTGCAGCACGCGCAGCGCATACGCGCAGTCCCATTCCCGCATGCGCAGGGGGTCGGGAAGATAGTACTCCGACTGACAGCCTATCCGCAGTCCGAAGGGCGCGAGCAGCGCCCCCAGCTCATGCAGGGCGGGCGGCACAAAACATTCCTGCGCGCTTCTTCCAGTGAGATAGCGCTCCGCCGCGGGGACGAGCTCCTCGCGCACCGAGGCGACCACGTTGCTGCCGTAGGACACCATGTCAAAGGCGTGCGGCAGCGAGAGGTCCCTGCGCGCACCCGCCTGCGCGCGCGAAATTGTGACGACGTGTTCTCCTTTTGCAAAATCGGAGGGCGCGCAGGCGCAATCCAGCGCGGACTGTTCCAGCGCGGCGCACAGGATGTCCGCGTACGTCGGGTCAGTCATTGTCGAACACGGAGAGTTGCTTTCTGGCGCTCTCGGGCATTTTTTCGCCCATGTGCTCATAGCCCCCCTTCAGGCACACCCGCCCGCGCGGAGTGCGCGCGATGAAGCCGAGCTGTAAAAGGTAAGGCTCATAGACGTCCTCGATGGTGGCGACGTCCTCGTTGATGGTGGCGGCAAGCGTATCCAGCCCCGCAGGCCCGCCGTTGAACTTGTGGATGAGCGCGCGCAGAAGATTCCTGTCCGTTTCGTCGAGGCCCAGTTCGTCGATCTCCATGCGCGCGAGGGCGCGGCGGGCGTCCTCTTTGGTGACGACGTCGCTGCCCGCGACCGCCGCAAAGTCGCGCACGCGCTTTAAAAGCCGGTTGGCGATGCGCGGCGTACCGCGGGAACGGCGGGCGATCTCATAGGCGCCCTCCTCCGCGATGCCGATGCCCAGCGTGCGCGCCGAACGGGTGACGATGCGCTTGAGCTCCTCCGGCGTGTACATATCCAGGCGGCACATGATGCCGAAGCGGTCGCGCAGCGGCGAGGACAAGAGCCCCGCGCGCGTGGTGGCACCGATGAGCGTAAAGTTCTTCAGCGAAAAGCGGATGTTCCTTGCCGAGGGGCCCTTGCCCACGATGATGTCGAGCGCATAGTCCTCCATCGCGGAATACAGGATCTCTTCCACCGCGTGGTTGAGACGGTGGATCTCATCAATGAACAGCACGTCTCCCTCGTTCAGATTGGTGAGGATGGCGGCGAGGTCGCCCGAGCGCTCGATGGCGGGGCCGCTGGTGAGCTTGATCTGCGTGCCCATCGTGTTGGCGATGATGTGCGCGAGCGTCGTCTTGCCCAGCCCGGGCGGGCCGTATAACAGAACGTGGTCGAGCGCTTCGCCGCGGCTCTTTGCCGCCTGCATGTAGACGGAGAGATTTTCCTTGACCTTGTCCTGCCCGACGTATTCCTCGAGCGTCTTGGGGCGCAGGATATTTTCCTCCGCGTCGTATTCGCTCTTGCTGCTCGACAGAAGGCGATCTTCGCCGTAACCGTAATCTTCCATATCACATACCCTTCAGTGCCGTGCCGATGATCTCTTCGATGGTCACAGCGCCCGCTTCCTTTGCGCGCTCCACGGCGCGCGCGCTCTCCTGCCGCGTGAAGCCCAGGTTCATGAGCGCGGCAACGGCGTCGCTGTCCGTCTGCGAAACTTTCGGCGTGGGCGGCGCGGACACGCCCCCCTCCGCCGTGCCGATGATCTCGTCCGCCGAGATCTTGCCGTGCAGCTCTAAAACGATGCGCTCCGCCGTCTTTTTGCCCAGCCCCTTGACGGCGGTCAGCCGCTTGACGTCCGCCGTATAGATCGCCTCGGTCAGGTCGGCGGGGCGCATGGCGGAGAGCGCTGCGATGGCGAGCTTCGCCCCCACTCCCTGCACGCTGGTCAGGCGCAGAAAGAGCGCCTTTTCCCGAAGGTCGGCAAACCCGTACAGCGCAATGCCCTGTTCGGACACCTGCAGGTAGGTGTACACCTCCCCTTCCTCGCCCTTTTTTACGCCCGAAAGATTGGCGAACGCCGCACCCGAACAGATGACCTCATAGCCCACCCCGTTCACGTCGAGCAGAACGCTTTCGGGCAGGAGCGACAGCACTTTGCCGCGCAGATATCCAATCATGTATTATTCTCCGAAAAAATGTAGTGTTCTCTTCTGTATCGCAGCTCTTTTGCAAGAAAACCGCCCTTGCTATAATCACGCCGCAAGGAAGGTTGCCTTCCGCAGCGGGACCCAATTTGCTGCTCACGCAGCTTATGGGGAAAGGGTGAGTTGGCGCGAGCTAAAATTGTAAGCCCTGGAAATCGCGCCAAGAGGGAAAACAAGCCGCAGTCTCGCCGCGGCGGCGTTTCCCCTGAAATCACGGCAAAGATTTTTGCCTTTGCAAAAAGATTTGCGTGAACCCCTATTTCACCCCGAACAATACCCCGAATCTGCTGGTGAACGCATGGCAGAGCGCAACGCCCAGCGCGTCCGCCGCATCGTCCGGGCGGGGAGGTTTGGGAAGGCGCAGATGCGCCGCCACCACGCGCTGCATCTGCCCCTTGTCTGCCGCGCCGTAGCCCGTGAGCGCCTGTTTGATCTGGTTGGGCGTATATTCGAAGATGCGCCCGCAGCGCTTGTTGCAGGTGAGCAGCATGACGCCGCGCGCATGGGCGACCGCAATGCCCGTTGTGATATTTTTGGAGAAGAACAGCTCCTCCATGGCAGCCTCTTCGGGGTGAAATTTATCAAAGAGCGCGTTGACGCCCTCCTCCAGAATGCACAGCCGCACGGCAAGATTTTCGTTGGGGGGCGTTCTGACGACGCCGTAGTCGACGGCGGAGCAGTTGCCGCGCGCGTCCTTTTCGATGACGCCGTAGCCCATCGTGCCGATGCCGGGGTCGAGCCCTAAAATGATCATATGTTTATTGTACCGCAAACGCCGCCGTTCTGTCAAGAAATTTGTGCGCCGCGCGCCTGTTTGCGGGAAAAACGGTTGCGTTCGCGCGAAAAATATTGTACAATGGGCGAAAAGACGACGACCACGGAGGTGCTGTTATGAAGCTCTGGCAGGGAAGGTTTGACGCTCCCGAGGCGGCGGACGCCGACGCCTTCAACCAATCGCTCTCCTTTGACAAACAACTCTGGCGCGCGGATATCACGGCGTCCATCGCGCACGCCACCATGCTCGGCAAGTGCCGCATCCTCACCCAGGAGGAGGCGGACGCCATCTGCGAGGGACTGCGCGGCATTTATTCGGACATCGAGAGCGGCACGCTCGCCATCGAAGGGCAGGAGGACATCCACTCCTTTGTGGAGAGCGAACTGGTCGCGCGCATCGGAAGCACGGGCAAAAAACTGCACACGGCGCGCTCGAGGAACGACCAGGTGGCGACCGACATGCGGCTGTACGCGCGCGACGCGGCAGATAACGCCGTCGCCCTTCTGAAGGCGCTTGTGAACGCCCTGCTTGCGCGCGCAAAGGAGACGGTCAACTATATCATGCCCGGTTTCACCCACCTGCGCAAGGCGCAGCCCATCAACTGCGCGCAGTACTTCAACGCCTATTCGGAGATGTTCCTGCGCGATCTGGACCGCTTCCACGCCCTGAAAAAACGCATGAACGTGATGCCTTTGGGCAGCGCGGCGCTGGCGGGCACTTCCTGGCCCATCGACCGCGAAGTGACGCGCGAGCTGCTGGGGTTTGACAGCATTTCGCAGAACTCGCTCGACGCGGTATCCGACCGCGACTTTGTGGCGGAATATCTGTTCTGCGCCTCGCTTGCGATGGCGCACCTCTCCCGCCTGTGCGAGGACACCATCCTGTACACCTCCGACGAGTTCGGCTACTGGGAGATCCCCGACGCCTATTCGACGGGCTCTTCCATCATGCCGCAGAAGAAAAATCCCGACATCCCCGAACTGGTGCGCGGCAAAACGGGCCGCGTGTACGGACACCTGATGGGCATACTCACCACGCTCAAGGGCATCCCGCTCGCCTATAACAAGGACCTGCAGGAGGACAAGGAGCCCTTCTTTGACGCGCAGGCAACGCTGGAGAGTTGCTTTTCCATCTACACGGCGCTCATCCTGAAACTCACCTTCAACGTCAATAAAATGTACGACGCGGCGGGCGAGGGCTATTCGACGGCGACCGACGTTGCCGACTACCTTGCCAAGCGGGGCGTGCCCTTCCGCGACGCGCACGCCGTTACGGGAAGGCTGGTGCGCTACTGCATCGAACAGGGCAAGACGCTCCCCTCCCTCACGCTGGAGGAGTTCCGCGCGGCGAGCCCCGTGTTCGAGGCGGACATCCTGCAGGCGGTGACGACGCGCTCCTCCGCCGAAGGCAGGAACAGCGTGGGCGGCTCCTCGCGGGAGGCGGCAAAGGCGGGCATTGCCTCCATCCGCAAGCGGCTCAAACAGTACTGATGATTGGGCGGCGCGCCATCGGGCGCGCCGCCTTTTTTCTTTCCGCCGCCCGACGAACGGCAGTCACGATCCTCCATTTATGCGCGAAGTCAATCGCCGCGATAGAGGAAATGCGGCGTCCTCCCGAAGGGTGACGCGCCCATCCGCTTGACAAACCTGCGAATATCCAATATAATTGAAAACAATACACTTTGTAAGGAGGTCGCTTATGAAACTGATGGGAGCAGAGATCCTCGTCGAATGTCTGAAGGAACAGGGCGTTACCACTGTGTTCGGCTATCCGGGCGGGACGGTGCTTGACATCTATGACGCGCTCTACCGCGACGGAAAAATCGAGCACGTCATCACATCGCACGAGCAGGGCGCGGCGCATGCCGCCGACGGCTGGGCGCGCGTTACGGGGAAGACGGGCGTAGTCATTGCAACGAGCGGCCCCGGCGCCACCAATCTTGTGACGGGCATTGCCACCGCCTACATGGATTCCGTTCCCGTCGTTGCCATTACGGGCAACGTGGGTGCCGCCATGCTGGGACGGGATTCCTTCCAGGAGATCGATATCTTCGGCATTACCCTGCCCATCACCAAGCACAACTACATCGTCAAGGACGTGAAGGAGCTTGCGTCCGTCGTGCGCGAGGCGTTCCTCATTGCCAATTCGGGAAGAAAGGGCCCCGTGCTCATCGATATTTTAAAGAACGTGCAGAGCGAAAAAGCGGACTACGTTCCCCAAAAACCGGTGTACCCGCGCGCAAAGGCGGTGCCTCCGCGCGCACTTGAGAGCGCCGCGCAGGCGATCGCACAGGCGCAGCGCCCCCTGATCATGGCGGGCGGCGGCGTGATCGCGGCGGAGGCTGCGAATGAACTGCGCGCCCTTGCCGAACGGCTGGATGCGCCCGTCGTCTCCACGCTGATGGGACTGGGCGCGTTCCCGGCAAGCCATCCCCTCTTTATGGGCATGATGGGCATGCACGGCACCGCCACGGCGGCAAAGCTGTGTCTGGAGGCCGACTGCATCCTTGCCGTGGGCACCCGGTTTTCCGACCGCGTGGCGCTCAACCGCGACAAGTTCGCCGCCGGCAAGACGGTGATACAGATCGACATCGACAATGCCGAACTGGGCAAGAACGTGCCGCTCACCCATGCCGTTCTGGGCGATGTGAAGGAAGCGCTCACAACGCTCACCCCCATGCTTCCGGAGTGCAGGCGGGAATTTTCCGCCCATGCAAAGGAACTGAAAAAGGCGGAGCTCGCCGCGCAGAAGGCGCCCGAACTCGGGCACAGGATCCTGATCGAAGCGGCAAAACTTGCGCCCAAGGACGCCATCGTGGTCACCGACGTGGGACAGCACCAGATGTGGACGGCGCAGTACTACCCCATCGAAAAACCGCGTACATTCTGTACGAGCGGCGGGCTGGGCACGATGGGCTACGGGCTGGGCGCCGCCATCGGCGCAGCGAAGGCGACGGGAAAACACGTTATTCTTGTGACGGGCGACGGGTGCTTCAACATGAACCTGAACGAGCTCTCCACCGCCGTCACGCAGGAACTGCCCATCACCATCCTTCTGATGAATAACCATGCGCTGGGCATGGTGCGGCAATGGCAGAAGCTCTTTTACGGCAGGCGCTTTTCCCAGACGGACGTGCGCAAAAAGACGGATTATGTGAAGTTTGCCGAGAGCTTCGGCGCGCACGGCATGCGCATCACGAACGAGGGCGAGATCGAAAACGTGCTCAAAGCGGCGTTCGCTCTGCCCGCCCCCGTTGTAGTGGACTGCTGCATCGGCAACGACGAAAACGTGCTACCCATGATCAAACCGGGGCAGACGTATGACACCATCATGACCGAATGGGAGGAAAAATGATGAACCGCTACACGATCAGTGCGCTTGTCACCAACAAATCGGGCGTCCTTGTGCGCGTTGCCGCGCTCTTTGCGCGCCGCGGCTACAACATCGAATCGCTCTCTGTGTGCAAGACGGAGGACGAGGAACTTTCCCGCATGACCATCGTCTTAAACGGCGATGACTACATCCTCGGGCAGATGATGAAGCAGATGGATAAACTCATCGACGTCAAGAAGATCAAACGCGCCGAAGAGGACGCCGTCAGCCGCGAGCTGCTGCTCGTCAAAGTCAGAACGGATGCCGGCACCCGCTCGCAGGTGCTGGAGATCTGCCAGATCTTCCGCGCCAAGGTCGTGGACGCCTCGCCCGAGGCGACCATCCTGGAGCTGACGGGCAAGCCCCTGAAACTGGACGGATTTGTGACCATGCTCATGCCCTACGGAGTGATGGAACTCGCCCGCACGGGCGTGACGAGCATTTCCCGCGGCAAGACGACCATTCAGGACGAGACGGATTATAAAGAAAGAATATAGGGGTTCACACGTTTCTTTTCGAACTGACGAAAAGAAACGTCGTGAGGGAAAGGAAAACCCAACGTTCGCTACGCTCTGCGTTCGGTTTGTCTCACGCGGGTAGATCCCGCGTTCGGTCACGGTTTTTGCCCTACCGATGGCAAAAACCGCAGTTCGGGCGTGCGCAGAAAGCCCACCGGGCTTGTCTGCATAACGCACGCCCTCACCCTCGCCGCCGCTATATTCGCAACAGTTTAACCCGCGGCAGCTCACCTTTCCGCGTAAGCCGCGTGAGCGGCAAACAGGGGCGCAAAAGGCATAACGTAGTGACGCCTTTTGCAACGTGTTTATAGCAAGGACACAAAAAGTGCCTTTTGCTATAATCCCTCCCGCAAGCAGGGTTGCCCTGCGCAGCGGGACTCAATTTGCGCATACCTGCGCTTATGGGGAAAGGGTGAATTGGCGCGAGTTAAAATGTAAGCCCTGAAAATCGCGCCAAGAGGGAAAACGAGCCGTAGTCAGCCGAAGGCGCGCCGCGGCGGTGTTTTTCCTGAAATCACGGCAAAAATTTTTGCCTTTGCAAAAAGATTTGCGTGAGGAGGAATATTATGTCTAACACCTTTACAAACGGCAGCAATATGGCGGCGCAACGCTCCCTTCTGCGGGCGCTGGGCTGGTCGGACAGCGAGATGAAAAAGCCCATCGTGGGCATTATCTGCGCGCAGAGCGATATCATTCCGGGACACACCCACCTGCACGAGATCGCGCGCGCCGTTTCGGACGGCGTGCTCGCGGCGGGCGGCAAGCCCGTCATCGTACCCTGCATCGGCGTGTGCGACGGCATTGCCATGGGACACAAAGGGATGCGCTATTCCCTGCCTTCCCGCGAGATCATTGCCGACAGCTGCGAGATCCTTATAACGGCGCACGCCTTTGACGCCTGCGTGTTCGTGGGCAACTGCGACAAGATCATTCCCGGCATGTTGATGGGGTGCGTGCGCGCCAACGTTCCCGCCCTCTTCTGTTCGGGCGGCCCCATGCTGGCGGGGCACAAGGACGGCAAAAAGCTCTCCCTCTCCTCCATGTTCGAGGCGGTGGGTGCATACACTTCGGGCAAGATCAACGAGGAGGAACTGGAGCGCTTTGAGTGTGCCGCCTGCCCTTCGTGCGGATCGTGCTCGGGCATGTTCACGGCGAACTCCATGAACTGCCTTCTGGAGGCGCTGGGCATGGCGCTGCCCGGAAACGGCACCATCCCTGCCGTGTACTCCGCCCGCCTTGAGCTTGCCAAGAGGACGGGCGAGGCGGTGATGGCGCTGCTGGAGCGCGGCGTGCGCCCGCGCGACATCCTCACGCCGACGGCGCTCAAAAACGCCGAGCGCGTGGACATGGCGATCGGCGCCTCCTCCAACTCCGTGCTGCACCTTCTGGCGCTCGCAAGCGAACTGGGCTTTGCGAAGGAGCAGATCTCCATCGACACGATGAACGAGATCAGCATGGCGACGCCCAACCTGTGCCGGCTTGCCCCTGCAGGCGAGCACTACATCGAGGAACTGGAGGACGCGGGCGGGATCTCTGCCGTCATCCGCGAACTCATCGACGGAGGACTGTTCGACGGCTCCGCCATGACGGCGGCGCTCCTCACGCAGGACGAGCTGACGCGCGGCACGCGTGTGCGCGATGCCGCGATCATCCGCCCTCTGGACGCCCCCTATTCCCCCTACGGCGGACTTGCAATTTTAAAAGGCAACCTTGCGCGTGAAGGCGCGGTCGTCAAAAAAAGCGCGGTCGATCCCAAAATGTACCGCCATTCGGGACCTGCGCGCGTGTTTGACAGCGAAGAGGCAGCGATGGAGGCCATCTCCTCCAATCAAATCTGTGCGGGCGACGTGGTCGTCATCCGCTACGAGGGACCCAAGGGCGGTCCCGGCATGCGCGAGATGCTCTCCCCCACCTCCTCCATCGTGGGTGCGGGGCTGGGAGACACGGTCGCGCTCATCACGGACGGCCGCTTTTCGGGCGCAACGCGCGGCGCGGCGATCGGTCACGTCTGCCCCGAAGCGGCGGCAGGCGGCACGATCGGCATTGTCAAAGAGGGCGATATCATCGATATCGACATCGAAAAGGGCGAGATCAACCTGCGCGTGTCCGAGGAGGAGATCGCCGCGCGGCTGAAGACGTTCGCGCCGCTCGAAAAACCAGTGGACGGCTACCTGAAGCGCTACCGTGCGCTGGTCACTTCCGCCTCCGACGGCGCCGTATTCAAAAAATTCTGACAGGGAGAATGGCGTTGGATACCAATTTTAAAGCGATGGATCTGCTGGACGTCCTGCTCGACGCAAACAACCGCGACCCCGTGACAATGATGGACGAAAACGGGAGGCAGATGAATTTTGAACAGGTCGCGGTCATCCCCATGGCGGTGGGAGAAGAGCGGCGCCTGTACTGTCTTTTGAAGCCGCTCGAGCAGGTCAAAGGCATTGCGGACGACGAAGCCATCGTCTTCCGACTTAATATCGGAAACGGCCCGACGACCATCTGCGTGGAGGAAGATGCCGAAGTCGCGCACGCCGTGTACGCCAAATACGAAAAACTGTGCGCCGAAGCGCAAAGCAAAAAGTTCAACTGAAAGGACACAATTTATGAAAAACGACGAAAAAGAAATTTATGCCAGCGTCGATCTGTTGGATATCCTTCTGAATCCGGACAACAATGCACCCATCGTGCTGACGGACGACGCGGGAAACGAGCTTTTGTTCGGGCAGGTCGCCACGATTCCCTATCGCGAGAATAACGAGGCGACACTGTACTGTATTTTAAAGCCACTCGAACGGATCAAAGGCGTTGCGGACGATGAAGCCATCGTCTTCCGCGTGGATATCGACGAAGACGGCAACACTTCTCTTTCCAGCGAGGACGACGACGCGCGTGCGGAGGAGATCTTTGCGCGATATGAACAGCTGCTTGAGGAAGCAGAATACTTCAAATGACGGACCGTATCCGAAAACACATGCCGCCCGGCGCAAATGCGCCGGGCGGCATGTGTTGTAACGCACACCTGCGGGCTATTTCGGGGATATTTTTCGTATGCGGCATATGCCGCGCGGCGCACACGGCCTAATTTTCCCCCAGCAGCTCCTGCAGCACCCACGTCCGCAGTTCCGCGTCCGCATCGTTCGCGGTCAGCACCTCGTACACGACGCCCTGCACCTCAAAGAGCGCCCAGCTGTCCACCTCGCCGTCCGCCAATTCCTGCGCGGCAAAATGCACCTGCACGTCCCCGATCTGCCCCTGCACTGCGCTCTCATAGGCGGGGCGGGCGCCGAGCCAGTACCCCGCCGTGCCCTCGAACAGGCAGTACACGGTGAACACATCCCCCTCCGCCGTCCAACCCGTCAGCAGCAGGGAGTTCCAGTTTTCGCTGTCGCGCCAGTCGGTGCCGGGCGCATAGTAGAGCGCCACGCCCTCGACATCGGGCTCCACCTGCCCGGAAAGCTGCGCAAGCCGCGCCGCCATTTCCGCGTCCGGATAGTATGCCTGCACTTCGGAGAAGGCGGAAAAGATCTTCTGTTCCCCGTGCGCGTGCGGATCTTCGGCGTGGTTTCCCGTCAGCGCGACGGCTGCCCAGACGATGAGCGCCACACACAGGGCAAGAGCGCCCACGGCGAGCGCCGTCACCCGCACGCCGCCGCGTTGCCGGCGCGCGGGACGATATACCACCGCCCTGCCGCCTGTACGTCCCCTCTGCGGCGAAGATGTCTGCACGCTTTTCAGGGCGGAGAGGATGAGGTCGTCGCCGATCTCGCCCATTGCCATGACCAGTTTGTTCATACGTCACCTCCATAAAAATCGCAAAGATAGCCGCGCAGCTTTGCGCGTGTATGCCCGTTCACTTTCAAGTACGGTTTTTTCATCCCGCGGTCGCATGCCTGCGGAAAATTTTTTCAAAAAATATGCGGGCGGTCCGGCAAATGCCGGACCGCCCGCAATGCGTTCATGAATGTCTGCCGTCAAAGGCACAGCTCCTCGTCCTCCGTGCGGCAGATACAGTAACTGGGGATGGGCATACGGTCGAAGTCAAGGGGCGGGACCTCGCACAAAAGCCCGCTTTCAAGCTCCTCCTGCACGATGCCGCGCGGCAAAAAGGCGTAGCCGAGCCCCGCGGCAAGATAATCCTTCACCTTGTTGGAATTGTCCACCTCAAAGGGGAACACATGCCCCGCGGGAAAGAGCTCCCGCAGGTAAGAGCCCACTTCCTGCAGCGAGAAATTGCACATGGCGCAGGGGATATCCTTGAGCTGCTCCTGCGTGATGCCGCCCGGAAAGCCGTTCTTATCCGAACGCACGAGCAGGATGAGCTCGTCCTGCCAGTACGGTCTGCACGAGTACCCCGCGCGCCGCACGTCTTGATAGACGTACGCCACGTCGAGAAGCCCGTCCCAGAGCATCTCCAGAAGCCCCGACGTATGCCCGATCGTCACACGGTAGAGTTTGCCCTGCGCGATCCCTTCGAAGATGGGCGCCTTGAGCGCGCCCTCGTAGATGGCGTTGGTCGCCCCCAGGCGGATCTGGCGCAGTCCGCCTCGGACGGCGGAGACGCAGGCATCCTCCATCTCTACGATGCGGCGGGCATAGTCATAGAAGGTCTTGCCCTCCTCGGTGAGCGCCACGTTGCGCGTGTCCCGCCGCAGCAGTTTGACGTCCATCTCCCGCTCCAGTTCGGCAATGCGGTTGGTGACGGTGGACTGGGCGATGAAGAGCTGTTCGGCAACGCGCGTAAAGTTTTTCAGTTTTACCAGCAGCAGAAAAGTGCGAAGATTGTCCGTATTCACAATTCGATTTCCCGATAGCTCCCATGTAATTATTCGTTTTTTAAATGATTGACGAAAGTATAACACATATGCTATACTTTGTCAAGAAATATCCGAAAAAAGGAGCGCAGATCATGGGGATGACAATGACGCAGAAGATCCTTGCCGCACATGCGGGGCTGCCCTATGTCACGGCGGGACAGCTCATCGAAGCGGAGCTCGATCTTGCCCTGGGAAACGACATCACCGCGCCCGTTGCCATCAAAGAGGTGGAGAAGGCGGGCGGACACGTCAAAGATAAGGACAAGGTCGCCCTTGTCATGGACCACTTTACGCCCAATAAAGATATCAAGGCGGCGTGCCAGGTCAAGTGCACGCGCGCATTTGCCCTGCGCGAGGGAGTGGAGCACTTCTTCGACGTGGGGACGATGGGCATCGAACATGCGTTGCTGCCCGAACAGGGGCTCGTGGGCGCGGGCGACTGCGTGATCGGCGCGGACAGCCACACCTGTACATACGGCGCGCTGGGCGCCTTTTCCACGGGCGTTGGCTCCACCGACCTTGCCGCCGCCATGATGACGGGCAGGTGCTGGTTCAAAGTCCCCTCCGCCCTGCGCTTTGTGCTGCACGGGAGCCTTCCCGCTTATGTGACGGGCAAAGACCTTATCCTGCACATCATCGGCATGATCGGCGTGGACGGCGCGCTGTACAAGAGCATGGAATTTACGGGCGAGGGCACCGCCGCCCTTTCGATGGACGACCGCTTCACCGTATGCAACATGGCCATCGAAGCGGGCGCAAAGAACGGCATCTTCCCCGTGGACGAAGCGGCGCTCGCCTACATGAAAGGGCGCTTCCGCCGCCCGGCAAAGGTGTACGAAGCGGACGCCGACGCCGTATACGACGCGACGTACGATATCGACCTGTCCGCCCTGGAGCCCACCGTCGCCTTCCCCCATCTGCCCGAAAATACGCATACGTCCTGGGATAATATCGACATTGACCAGGTGGTCATCGGCTCCTGCACCAACGGCAGGATCTCCGACCTGCGGCAGGCGGCGCAGGTGCTGGAGGGAAGGAAGGTGGCAAAGAACGTGCGCTGCATCGTCATCCCCGCCACGCAGGAAGTGTATCTGCAGGCGATGAAAGAGGGCCTTCTGGAGGCCTTCATCCGCGCGGGCGCCGTCGTCTCCACTCCCACCTGCGGCCCCTGCCTGGGCGGACACATGGGCATCCTTGCCGACCACGAGCGGTGCGTTTCCACCACCAACCGCAACTTTGTGGGACGCATGGGACATATCACGAGCGAAATTTACCTCGCCTCCCCCTACACGGCGGCGGCGAGCGCGGTGCTGGGCAGGCTTGCCACGGCAAAGGAGGTGCTGAAATGATCGTGAAAGGAAAGGTGCACAGATACGGCAGCAACGTGGATACTGACGTCATCATTCCGGCGCGCTACCTCAACACGTCGTCGGAGGCGGAGCTTGCCGCCCACTGCATGGAGGACATCGATCCCGACTTTATAAAAACGGTACGGGCGGGCGATATCCTCGTTGCCGAGGACAACTTCGGCTGCGGCTCCTCGCGCGAGCACGCCCCCATCGCCCTCAAGGCAAGCGGCATCTCGCTGGTCATTGCCAACACCTTCGCGCGCATCTTCTACCGCAACGCCATCAATATCGGGCTGCCCATTTTGGAGTGCCCCGAAGCGGTCGCAAATATCCGGGCGGGAGATGCCGTGAGCTGCGATCTTGCAAAGGGCGAGATCAGAAACGAGACGACGGGCGCCCTGTTTTCCGCACAGCCCTTCCCCGAATTTATCCAAAAGATCATCAGCGCGGGCGGACTCATCAACAGCATCCGCTGAAGGTCCGGCGCGCCGCCCGCAGACGGCGCCGCGGCGCTTTTTCAGGAGAAAATATGAAAAAACACATTGCAGTTCTTGCAGGCGACGGCATCGGTCCCGAGATCACGGCGGGCGCCGTGGAGGTGCTGAAAAAAGTCGCCGCAACGTACGGGCACACCTTCACCTTCGAGCCCCTTCTGATGGGCGGATGCGCCATCGACGCGTGCGGCGAGCCGCTGCCCGCGCACACGGTGGAGCGCTGCCTTGCTTCGGACAGCGTGCTGCTCGGCGCCGTGGGCGGGCCGAAGTGGGACGGTCTTCCCGGCGACAAGCGCCCCGAAAAGGGACTTCTGGGCATCCGCAAGGCGATGGGGCTGTATTCCAATATCCGCCCCGCAAAGCTCTGGCGCGCGCTCGCCGACGCCTCCCCCCTCAAGAGAGAGCTGGTGGAGAAGGGCGTCGAGATCATCGTCGTGCGCGAACTGACGGGCGGCATCTACTTCGGCGAACGCGGCACATGCACGGACGCCGACATGGGCGAGACGGCATGGGATACCGAGAAGTATTCCGTGAAAGAGATCGAGCGCATCACGCGCATCGCCTGCGAACTGGCGCAAAAGCGCAGCGGGAGGATCGTCTCCGTCGATAAGGCGAACGTGCTCGAGAGCTCCCGCCTGTGGCGCAGAACGGTGCATGCGTTTGCCACAAAATATTACCCCGACGTGACCGTCGCCGATATGCTGGTGGACAACTGCGCCATGCAGATCGTCAAAGATCCTACGCAGTTCGACGTTTTGCTCACCTCCAACATGTTCGGCGATATCCTCTCGGATGAGGCGGCGCAGGTGACGGGCTCCATCGGCATGCTCGCCTCCTCCTCGCTGGGCGATACGACGTGCGGGCTGTACGAGCCCATCCACGGCTCCGCGCCCGACATTGCGGGCCGCGACGTTGCCAACCCCATCGCCACCATCCTTGCCGCCGCCATGATGCTGCGCGATTCCTTCGGCATGACGCGCGAATACGCCGCGATCGAAGGCGCCGTGGAGAGAACGCTCGAAGAGGGCTGGCGCACGGCGGACATCCTGTCGGAAGGCATGAAAAAAATCGGCTGCCATGAGATGGCGCGCCGCATTGCAGACAATATCTGAAACCACCTTGCGGACGGAACGCAATCGGCAGGGGCGGACGGAGAAATTCTCCGCCCGCCCCTCTTCGTTTCGTTCAGATCCCGCGCAACTGCTCTGCGCACGTCCGTCTGCATAAAACCCGACCGGGCTACCGCCCGTCCTCGATCGGATCGAAGATAAGCCCGGCGTACTTGGCAAATTCCTTGAGCTCTGCAACGTAGTTGCCCGGGACTTCGCTCATATGGTGGATATACGGCCCCTCGATGAGCTTTCGCTCCACGGCGGGCAGATCTTTGAACTGCGCCCAGAGATAGGTCCCGAACGTCTCCGGGCCGGGGCAGGTATCAAAGCTGCCGCCGAGCAGATAATATTTCCCCCTGTCCGCCTGGAAGCGCGCAATGGTGTACGTTCCGTCGCGCAGACGGAAGGTCGGCTTGGTATTGTACAGCCGGGGCCTGACGCCCTCCGCCTTATAGCGTAGCGGGAAGGGCCCGCAGTGCCAGAGCAATTCCGCGTTCTCGTTTTCAGGATGACGGCAGGTAAATTCGCCCTGGATGGGAGCCTCCCTGCCGCGCGTTGCCGAAAGAAGCAGCACGTTGGTGATCGTCATGTGGATATCCCACTCGCAGGTGACATACACGCCCCGGTCGGCGAGCAGGCACATGGCAAGGCAAGGATTTGCCCCCCAGCCGAGCGTGATGCCCGTCCAGCACTCCGAGCTGATGATATTGCAGTCGTTCGCCTTTGCAAGTTCTTCGTAGTAATAGACGATGGCGAGCATCTTTTTGAGCGTCTCATCGTCGAGTTCGCCACAATCGAAGGTGCGTTTGAGGGAAACAAGGTCCCCCTCCAGCGCCGCCTGCCGCTCCTGCCAGATGCGGTCAAGGTCATTTTTGGCTTCGGCAAGGTTGAAGATGCTGATATCGACGCCGAATTTTTCGCACAATTCCAGCTCGTTGTACATGATGGAACGGAAGGGCTTGATGCGCGTTCCCACCTGCAGGATATGCAGATTTTTGAAATTCCTGACCATACATGCGACCGAGAAAAAGCTGCGCAGCCCCCTGTCGAATACGGGCGAGCGCAGGTCGCAGTTCTCGATATAAGTGAATTTGACGTTGTTGCGCGTGAGCTGCTTGCTCATGGCAAACAGCCCGCACTGCGTATCGGTATAGCGGATGCCGCCCGAAAAATTCCTGTCGCGCGGTCCCCAGAGCAGCGTGGGAACATGCAGCCGCTTGGCAACGCCGCCAGCGCAGTTTTCCATGCCGAAATTGCAGTTGATGATAAACAGCGCGTCGATCTTCTGCTGCATGAAGTAATCGGCAACGCGCTCGCAGTCGCGCTCGTCGAACAGGATCCCCTCCTCGTTGAGAAAATCGATGTCGACAAACTGCGTGATCTCGTCGGTATAGTGTTCTTTGACCCATGCGACGATCTCGCGCTTGTTTTCCACGGCGTAATCGGACTGAAAGATGCCGATGCGCTTGGGCGGTTCCTTGATCCAGCGGCGGATGGGCAGCAGTCCGATCTTGAGTGCATAGTTCAGCATTGATGTTCCTCCATAAATTGCAGCGTCTGCGCGCGATCCGGGATCGCTGCGCGCACGCCCACTTTCGTACATTTGAGGGCGGAGACGGCGCCCGCAAAGCGGCAGCACGCCCCCGCATCCAGTCCATCGGCATACGCCGCAAGATAAGCGCCGTGAAAGACGTCCCCCGCGCCGTTGCTGTCGGCGCAGTCGACGGGCCATGCGCGGTAAGCCATGACCTCCCCTCCCTGCAGGTACACCCCGCCCCGACTGCCCTGCGTGATCACGAGCCGTTCGGGCGAGTAACGCCGCGCAAGCTGCAGGGCGGCCTCGCGCGCCGTTGCCGCGCCCGTGATGCCGAGCGCAAATTCCTCGGACGGGATGAGCAGATCGACATAGGGCAGAAGTCGCTCGATGCCCTCATACAGACCGCCCGCGTCCAGGCTCACCTTCACGCCGCGCTCCTTTGCGTACGCCGCCGCGCAGAGCGCGCTCTCCAAAAAATTCCCGTCCAGATGCAGGATATCCGCACGCTCTGCCGCCGCACGGCATTGCTCGGGCGAAGGGCCCTTCAACGTGCCGCGGTCAAAGACGACCGTGCGCGTGCCGCTACTGCGCGAAAGCAGGATATAAGAGGTAAAAGCCCGTCCCGCCGCCCTTTTTATGAGGTCTGTTGCAACGCCGCAGCGGACGAAGTCCTCCTGCAGGAAGGCGCCCGACGCGTCGTCGGACAGCACGCCCGCATAGGAGGCGTGCATGCCGAGCCGGGCACAGGCGACGAGCGCGTTGGCAACGGGGCCGCCGCCCGTAACGAGCACGTCCTCCGCCGCAGACTTGCCGTCCTCTCCGCGCAGCTGCGCGATGAAATCTTCCAGCGTGCCCTCGTAGCCGAGTTCCACCGCCTGCGCATAAACTTCGGAGAGCGCGTCTGTGCCGTCCGCCTGCGTATCGCACCCGGCAAACAAAAGTCCCGCACCCAGCGTGATCGCCGCCGCCGCGATCGCAAGCCCCTTCCATGCCCTCTTTTTCATACGAAAATCTCCTTGAAGCATAGCTTGCTCCGATACCATGATAACACGTCCCCCCCGATGTCAACCCCTGAAGGACGATTTGCGCGCAGCCGTGCGATTTTATTGACAGGCGGACGGCGGAACGGTATAATATAGGCGCTATGAGCATTGCGGAAAACGTCGGATATTATCTTGATAAAATCAAATCGGGCAACAGCTTTGGCGAGAGCGTCACGCTGGTGGCGGCGACCAAGACGCGCACGGCGCAGGAGATCAACGAGGCGATCGCGGCGGGCATCACCGATATCGGCGAAAACAAGGTGCAGGAATTTCGCGAAAAATACGACCTTGTGCACGGCGGCAGGCGTCACTTCATCGGGCACCTGCAGACCAACAAGGTCAAATACCTGATCGGAAAGACCTGCCTTATCCACTCGCTCGACAGGGACGAGCTTGCCGAAGAACTTGCCGTGCGTTCGCAGCGCGCGGGCGTTGTGACAAACGTGCTCATCGAAGTGAATATCGGCTGCGAACTTTCCAAGAGCGGCTATTCCCTGAACGAAGCATATGCCGCATACGAGCGCGTGCGCGGCATGCAGGGGCTGAAGGTGTGCGGGTTTATGGCGATGCTCCCCCTTTCGGACGACAGCGTTCTGCTTGCCCGCCTTGCGGACGAGATGCGCGCGCTGTACGACCGCGCAAGGGCGCACGACGGCGATATCCGCCACCTCTCCATGGGCATGAGCGGCGACTGGGAACTCTGCCTTGCGCACGGCGCAAACATGATACGGCTGGGAACGGCGATATTTGGTTCACGCGAATCTTTGAGCAAAGGTTCAGATCTTCGCCGTGATTCTTAAAAAACGCCACCGCGCAAAACGCATGAACGTGCGGAAAATCAACAACATAAGATAGACATATGCCATCTTCCATCACCCACGCGCTCATCGCCGAAGAGGCGGCAAAGCGCCTTCCCGAACAACTGCAGACCCTTATTTCCGAAGCGCCCGAAGCGTACTTTCTGGGCGCGCAGGGCCCCGACATGTTTTTCTTCGCAAAAAAAGCGAACAAACAGGAGGGCAACTTCGGAAAATACCTGCACCGCAATGCCGTGTATGAGCTGTTCTGCGCCTTTGCAAAGGCGCTCCTCACCCTTTCGGGACAAGAGCGCACCGTTGCCGAGGCATACTGCCTGGGCTACGTCACGCACTATTGCGCGGACGTCGCCTTTCATCCCTTCGTCTACCGCTATCTCGAGCAGAACGCTTTGAAAAAGCGCGAACACCAGCGCATGGAGAACGACTGGGACGTCTACTTCGCGCGCAAACTGCGCGGCCGCGAGGCGGAGCACTATCCCTATCCCGACGTGAAAGCGTGCAAAAACGGTGCCCTCCTTGCGCTGTGGAGAAGCGCTTCGAGCGCGCTGGGCAGGACGCCGATGGACGAAAAAACGCTCTACGGCGGCATCGATAATTTTGCATGGTATCTTGCCTTTTTCCACAAAAAATGCTATACGTCCCAAAAACATTGGCGCCGTTTTGACAGGCTCTTTCACATCCGCGCCCTCTCCTGCCTGTATCCCGCAAAGGAGCCGGACAGGCACATTCTATCGGGCGAAGCGTTTGAACGGGCGGCAAATGCCGACCCCGCCCTTCCGCCCGTCGCCTCGGCAGACGATCTGTTCGAGCGCGCCGTTTCGGAGAGCGCATATAAAATGCTGCTCTTCCGGGACGCCGTCGGCGGCGCCGTGCTGCCCGAAGAGCAATTCGACAGACACCTTCTGACGGGAAAACATATGAAAGCGCAGCAGCCTTCGCAAGATCGGAAATAAAAGGAGAACATACGGCATGCGGGGCATCATCATATATCACTCAAAATACGGCGCGGCAAAAGAGTACGCGCAAATGCTTGCCGCAAAGACGGGATTTTCCCTCTGCGCGCTAGCCGGCATCAAGGCGGCGGAACTTGCCGCATACGATCGCGTCGTTCTGTGCAGCGGCGTGTATGTCGGAAAAATCGCCGGGCTGAAATTCTTGAAACGGCATGCCGACGCCCTGCGCAAAAAGCGGACGGCAATCTTTGCCGTGGGGCTCTCTCCTGCGAATGAGAGCACGCTCGAAACGCTGAAAAAGAACGATCAGTCGGGCACGCTGGCGCAGTTCCCCCTCTTTTACGGACAGGGTGCCTGGAAGGGCGCAGATCTGAAGGCGGGGGATAAGCTGCTGTGCGGCATGCTGCACGGCATGCTTGCAAAAAAGGACCCTTCGCAATACGAAGAGCCCTGGATGCGCACATTCATGGAATGTTACGGCAGGAGCTGCGACTTTACCGACGAGGCATACCTCGCCCCCCTGCTCGCCTGGCTGGAGAGACCCTGATATGTGCAAACGTACACGCAAATGCGCGGCGCGGATACATTCCGCGCTGCGCATGTATTCTTCGTCTGCAAACGTGCGCGCCGCGGCATATGCCGCGGCGCTTTGCGTCGTCTCCTTATTTTTGTTGCTCTCTCTCCCGCCTGGAATACACGCAGCCGCAGTAGTTCTGGCGGTACAGGCCGTACTCCTTCGAAAGCTGCACGGACTGAAGATAGCCGCCCCGCTTTTTGAAATCGGTGGGCAGGTATGGCACGCCGTATTCCTGTGCCGCCTCAAACCCGATGCGGTTGATGCGCGCGGCGTTCTTCAGGGGCGAGACGGTGAGCGTGGTAGCAAAACAGTCAAAGCCGCCCGCCTTCGCCTGTCTTGCCGTTTCCAGAAGGCGGAGCCGGAAGCACCGTTCGCAGCGAGCGCCGCCCTCTTTTTCCCCTTCATATCCCGCCGCGACGGCTGCAAAATCCTGCGCGCGGTAGCCGGTCTCCAGAACATCCGCCCAAGCCGTCGTCTGCGTCAGGCGCACAAGCTCGGCAAGCCGTTTTTCGTACTCCTGCGCACTGTCCATGTTCGGGTTGTAGAAAAAAGCAGTCACATTTACCGCGGGCGCCGTCTGCGTCAGGCAATAGGAAGCGCAGGGGGCGCAGCAGACGTGCAGCAACAGACGTTTGCCCTGCATGTCCTGCAGCATTTTCTGCATGACGGCATCGTAATTGACGGAGTTCATGCGTCTTTTGCTTCCAGAAGGTTATTGAGCGCCGAAACGAGCGCCTGCACGGACGCGATGGTGATGTCCGAATTTTCCCCGGCGCCCCAATAGATATGCTCTTTCGCCTCGACGCCGAGGTAGGAGATCGCCTGCGCGAAGGAGCCGGAGGAGAGCGCGTGCTGTTCGTAACCCGTCAGGTCGTACTGCACGCCGAAGTATTTTTTCAGGGCATTGGATACGGCGTCCAGCCGCCCGTTGCCCGTCGCCTCCACTTGGGTGCGCGCGTCCCCTTCCACGACCTCGACGATCGCCGTGATGCCGTTTTCCTGGCGGTAATGCACCTGTCCCAGCGAAAAACGCCCGCGCGGAGAGAGGAAGCGCTGCTGGAACACGCCGAAGATCTCCTCCGCCTTGAGCTCCTTGTGCAGCACGTCCGATTCATGCTTGACGGCGTAGCTGACCGCCTCCTTCATGCGGGCGGGCAGCTTGAGGCCGTAGGCATGCTCGAGGATATACCCCACGCCGCCCTTGCCCGACTGCGAATTGATGCGGATGACGTCCGAATCGTACTCCCTGCCCACGTCCTTGGGGTCGATGGGAAGGTAGGGAACGTCCCACACGGTGCGCTTTGTTTCCTCGCGGAAGCGCATGCCCTTGGCGATGGCGTCCTGGTGAGAGCCGGAGAACGCCGCAAACACCAGCTCGCCCGCATAGGGCTGGCGGGGCGAGATGCGCATGCCGGTATAGCTCTGATAGAGCGCGGCGACATAGGGCATATTGGAAAAGTCCAGCCCGGGGTCGACGCCCTGCGAGTACATGTTCATGGCGAGCGTGACGATATCGCAGTTGCCCGTGCGTTCGCCGTTGCCGAACAGGGTGCCCTCCACCCTGTCCGCCCCCGCAAGCAGGCCGAATTCCGCCGAGGCGACACCGCACCCGCGGTCATTGTGCGGATGCAGCGAGATGACCACGTTCTCGCGATACTTCAGATGTTTGTGCAGATATTCCACCTGCTGCGCATAGACGTGCGGCATGGCGTTCTCCACCGTGGCGGGCAGGTTGACGATCGCCTTCCGCTCCCGGGCGGGCTGCCATACGTCGAGCACGGCGTTGCACACCTCCAGGGCATATTCGGGCTCGGTGCCCGTAAAACTCTCGGGAGAATATTCAAAGCGATATTTTTCGCCTGCCTCGTCGGTGAGCTGCTTTAAAAGGCGCGCGCCGTCCACGGCGATCTTCTTGATCTCCTCTTTGTTCTTGCGGAACACCTGCTCGCGCTGGGCGACGGAGGTGGAATTGTAGACGTGCACGATGACGTTTTTGGCGCCACGGATGGCCTCGAACGTCTTTTTGATGATGTGCTCGCGCGCCTGGGTGAGCACCTGGATGGTCACGTCGTCGGGGATGAGCTTGCGGTCGATGAGCGCGCGCAGAAAGGCATACTCCGTCTCGCTCGCGGCGGGGAAACCCACCTCGATCTCCTTGAAGCCGATCTCCACGAGCAAGTTGAAAAATTCCACCTTGGTCTCCAGACCCATGGGCTCCACGAGCGCCTGATTGCCGTCGCGCAGATCCACGCTGCACCAGACGGGCGCCCTTTCCACCATCGTCTTGCTCGCCCAGTCCATGCACTGCTCGCCCGGCAGGATAAACTGCCGCGTGTACTTTTTCGCGTCCATACTGCTTCCTCCTCTCTTCGGAATATACAAAAAACCGCGCCTCTTTGATAAAGAGACGCAGTTCATGCGCGGTACCACTCTTCTTGCGGGTCTCCCCGCCCCTTGCCGGGCACTGACATGCCCTTCCCTTGTAACGGCGGGACCCCGTTCCCCCTTACTGTATTCGGGAGGACCGCTCCGCGGCGAGTTCATCCGTATCCCTGCACCGTCTCGCACCGGCCGACGGCTCTCTGCAAGCAGAAAAAACGGGTTACTGCTCCGCATCACAGCGTTATCTTACTACCATCATACCATACGCCCGCCCGAAATGCAAGCGATTTTTGAAAAAATCAATAATTTTCGGGCTTGACCTGGAAATATGCCTGCGGATGCGCGCAGACGGGGCACACCTCGGGCGCCTCGCTCGCCTTGACGATGGCGCCGCAGTTCAGGCACTGCCAGTACACCTCGCCGTCCTTGACGAACACTCTGCCCGCCTCGACGTTCTCGATAAGCTTGCGATAGCGCGCCTCATGCTCCTTTTCGACGGAAGCGACCTTCTCGAACATGACGGCGATCGCCTCGAAGCCCTCCTCGCGCGCGACTTTTGCAAAGGTGGGATACATATCCGTCCATTCGTCGTTTTCGCCCTGCGCCGCAAGCGCAAGATTTTCCGCCGTGGTGCCGATGCCGCCCATGATGAGCTTATACCACATTTTGGCGTGCTCGCGTTCGTTGCCCGACGTCTCCTCGAAGATGGCGGCGATCTGGTTATAGCCGTCCTTCTTTGCCCTGGAAGCATAGTAAGCGTACTTGTTGGTCGCCATGCTCTCGCCCGCGAATGCCGCCATCAGGTTTTCCAACGTCTTTGTTCCCTTGAGTTCCTTCATGATATCTTCTCCTTTATCCTTCTTTTTCTGCGCTTTCGCGCATTTGTTTCCGATCGCAGGCATCGCACACGCCCGTAAACTCCACCTCGCACCCGTCGATATGAAATCCGCCGCATATGGCGCCGCGCGCAATGGAGGCGTAGTCGGGCAGAAAAATATCGCACACCCGCCCGCAGACACGGCACCTGCCGTGCGCGTGGGGCGCAAGCGTGTGATCGAAGCGCGCATCGCTGCCCTCCAGCGTGACGCGGCGCACCTGTCCGCCCGCCGCAAAGGCGCCCAACACGCGGAACACCGTTCCGCGCGAGAGCGTCGGATGCGTGGTATGAACGTACTCATACACCTGCGTCGCCGTGGGATGGTCAAGGTGCAGGAGCGCGTCATACACCGCCTGTTTTTGTCTGGTATTGCGCGGCGCTCCCGCCATGCCCTTTGCTCCTTATCAAGATTTAATCCTGATAAGAGTATATCATAAAAAGGGAAGGCTGTCAAGCCTTCCCGCAAAAATTTTTCAGACAAATATTTCCCGACGACAATCGGACGGCAACGCCGGGCAATGCCCTTTATTCTTCGGCTCCGTCCAGCTGTGCCGCCTCGTCGGCGTCCTCGAAGTCCTCGTATTGCGCGCAGAACTCGGCGAACACCTCGTCCAGTTCGTCGTCCTCGAGCTGCACGAGCCTCTCGTTCTCCTCATCCCCTTCCAGGCGGTAGATAGCGACCTCCTCCGCGTCCTCCTCGTCGTCCTCCGTCTCCTCGGCGGCTTCCTTGATCTCGGTAAGCGCAACGTACCATTGATTTTTATATTCAAAGGTCATCAGGTGCTCGAAACGGAAGGCGTTGCCCTCATCGTCCACAAGTTCGACAATGTTCTCGTCCTCGGTATAGTCGTTGCGTTCCTCTTTCATTGACGTTCTCCTTTTCTGATCTTGGCAAGACAGCTCTCCAGGATGTACGCCGCGGCGATGGAATCCACCTGCTTCTTGCGCTTATCCTTTTTCTGCGAAACGCCCATTTCCAGAAGGTCGGCGCGGGCGGCGCGGGTCGTAAAGCGCTCGTCCTCAAGCAGCACCTTCAGTCCCTTCCCTTCGAGCGCGGCAGCAAAGCGGCGCGTCTTTTCGCTCTGTACGCTCTCGGAGCCGTCCTCGTTGAGGGGAAGACCCACGACCACGGTAGATACGCCCCGCGCGCGCACGAGCCCGACAAGCGCCCCGATATCGGCCGAAAAATCGCCCGTGCGAAAATAGGTGTCGGAGGGGATGGCGTAATCGCCGAACGGGTCGCTGAACGCAACGCCGACGCGCTTATCGCCGACGTCGAATGCGGCAAGCTGTTCTGTCATGCTTTGATTATAACACAACTTGCGGGGAAAGTAAACCCGTTTGCCCCGATTTGTATCCCATGAACAGGAAAAAGGGAGCCGAAGCTCCCCTTTCAAACCGTTTTTGCCACGCCGTCGGCGGGCGTCGCGCGCACATGCACGTCGCCGATGAGTTCCTGATAGAACTTTGCCCTCGCCGTCTGCTGATAGGGCGCGATCCAGAATGTGAGGATGCCCAGCGTCAGGATGCACAGAAGGTACCAGCCTACAAAGCTGAAGTCCAGGCAGAACAGCCGCCACTTGTAGCCGCTCATGATCCTCATCGACTCCTTGCGCGCGTCGTTGGCGGACAATTCGGGATAGTCCGCAAGGATGAAATAGCTCATGGAGTAGGAGTATGCCTTGACGATGCCCGGGATAATGAGCAGCAGCGACCACAAAAAGGTGAAAATGCCGATGAGAAGATAGAGCGCCAGCGAAGCGCCGAAGCGGCGAAATCCCGAAAAAAGCATCCCCACTTTCGGCTCGCCCCTGCGCGCCGTCGTGAGCACTGCCGTCGCCATACCCAGCGCCAGCGCGCCGCCGATGAGAAAAAGCGCGATGACCCCGAGAATACCCAGATAATCGTCGATATAGATATAGGAAAGGATGCCGCACGCCCCCGTGATGAGCGCGCCTACAAAGGTGATGAGCGCCATCGTCCCCCACCTGCCGCGCATATCCTCCCACGCCGCGCGCCTGAAATCTTTGGCGTATTTTTCCACCCTCTCTCTCCCCGGCAAACTACCAGAACGGTAGTTATACGCTGATTATACCACCAGGACGATAACGTGTCAAGAGGCAGAAATGGAAAATCATGGAAATACCCTTGGGAAAACAGCCGAAGAAACTGCGCTGCGAGCGCGGGATGACGCAAAAACAGACCGCCGGGGCGCCGGGGATGAGCAGCGTCACCTACCTGCACTATGAAAAGGCGCAGCGCGAGCCTCCCCCGTCTCTGCTTGCGGACATTGCGAAGTACTACGGCGTGACGACTGACTATCTGTTGGGACTTTCCGACTATTGAAAACCGCGGGGCGGGGCATCTTCGATGCCCCGCCCCGCGCAATATTTTCAAATAACTTACCTCACCCACTCCGTAAACGCACGGAAGGCGGAAGGAAGGGCGTACGTTTCGCGCAGCTCGCGTGCCGTCACCCAGGTGTAGGGCGCAAGTTCGCTTTCCGCCTCCACCAGCCTGCCCGTCATGCGCCACTCCACATGGGTGAAGATGTGCTTTGCATGTTTTTCCGCGAGCACTCTCCCGAGCGCGGGCGCTTCCCCTTCGAAGAAGGGAAACTGCCAGAGTCCCGCCAGCAGGCCCTTTGCGGGGCGCTTTTCCAGCGCGTACTTTGCGCCGCAGCGCAGCACGCACACCGTCGCGTTCACCACCTTTCTCGCCCTCTTTTCGCTGCGCACGGGGAAGTGCTCCTCCCTGCCCGCAAGATGGGCGCGGCACACCTTCTGCCACGGACATCCCCCGCACGCGGGCGCGCCGTTGGGCACGCAGACGATGGCGCCCAGCTCCATGAGCGCCTCGCAGAAGTCCGCCGTCTCGGGCGGGTACACCGCCTTTAAAAGGGCGGCGAACTTCGCCTTCGTCGCGCCGTCGTCGATGTTGGAGGGGTCGGCATACAGGCGGGTCAGGACGCGCAGCACGTTGCCGTCCACCGCGGGGGCGGGCAGCCCCAGCGCGATGGAGCACACCGCACCCGCCGTGTAGTCCCCCACGCCGGGCAGCGCGCGCACCCCCTCGAACGTCGTTGGGAAGCCCTGTTCGGCGATGACCTTCGCCGCCGCATGCAGATGGCGCGCGCGGGAATAGTAGCCCAGCCCTTCCCAGGCTTTGAGCACCTCCTCCTCGCTTGCCGCGGCGAGCGCTTCGGGCGTGGGAAAGGAAGCAAGAAAGCGCACATAGCGCTCCTTCACCGCCTCCACCCGCGTCTGCTGCAGCATGAGCTCGGCGACGAGCGCGGTGTAGGGCGTGCGGCCGTGCCGCCAGGGAAGGTCGCGTTTGTAAATGCGGTACCACTCCAGAAGGGGTGATACCGCGTCGGAAAGCAGTTTTGCATCCATATCAGAACAGACCCGTGATGACGCCGTTCTCGTCCACATCGATATTCTCGGCAGCGGGCAGGGCGGGAAGCCCGGGCATGGTGAGGATATTGCCCGTAAACACCACGACGAAGCCCGCCCCCGCAGAGACCTTTGCGGCACGCACCGTGACGGTGAAGTGCTCGGGCGCACCAAGTTTTTTGGCGTCGTCCGAGAAGGAATACTGCGTCTTTGCCATGCACACGGGGAGCTTTCCGAAGCCGAGCTCCTCCAGACGGGATATCTGCTCCTCCGCCTCCGGCGTGTACTCCACGCCGTCGCCGCCGTACACCTTTTTGACGATGGCACGGATCTTGTCCGCAATGGGCAGTTTTTCGTCGTAGCAGTACTTAAAATCGCTGCCACGTTCGCACAGATCGATGACCGCGCGGGCGAGCGCCTCGCCCCCCTTGCCGCCCTCCGCCCAAACGGTGGAGAGCGCCACCTGCACGCCCAGCTTTTCGCACTCGCGCATGACGAGCGCGATCTCGGCATCCGTGTCCGTCGGAAAGCGGTTGAGCGCCACCACGGTGGGCAGGCCGTACACCTCGCGCATATTGCGCACATGGCGCAAAAGATTGGGCAGCCCCGCCCCGAGCGCCGCAAGATTTTCCTGCGCAAGGTCCGCCTTTTGTACGCCGCCGTGCATCTTGAGGGCGCGCACGGTGGCGACCACCACGCAGGCGGAGGGCGTGAGCTGCGCCGCACGGCACTTGATATCGAGGAATTTTTCCGCGCCGAGGTCGGCGCCGAAGCCCGCTTCGGTCACCACATAGTCGCCCAGCGAGAGCGCCGTCTGCGTGGCGATGACGGAATTGCAGCCGTGCGCAATGTTGGCGAACGGTCCGCCGTGCACGATGGCGGGCGTGCCCTCGAGCGTCTGCACGAGGTTGGGCTTTAAAGCGTCCTTCAGAAGGGCGCACATGGCGCCCGCCGCCTTCAGATCGCCCGCCGTGACCGGCTTGCCGTCAAAGGTGTACCCCACCACGATGCGTGTGAGGCGCGCCTTGAGGTCGGAAAGGGATGTGGCAAGGCACAGGATCGCCATCACTTCGCTGGCGACGGTGATCTCAAACCCGTCCTTTCTGGGAACGCCGTTCTTGCCGCCGCCCAGCCCGTCCTCGATAAAGCGAAGCTGCCTGTCGTTCATATCCACGCAGCGCTTCCAGGTGATGCGCTCCTTATCGATGCCGAGCGCGTTCCCCTGAAAGATATGGTTGTCGAGCATGGCGGCAAGCAGGTTTGCCGCCGCGCCGACCGCGTGCATGTCTCCCGTAAAGTGAAGGTTGATATCTTCCATGGGCACGACCTGCGCATAGCCGCCGCCCGCCGCGCCCCCTTTGATGCCGAATACGGGGCCGAGCGAAGGCTCGCGCAGCGCCACGACCACCTTCTTGCCCAGACGGCGCATGCCGTCTGCCAGCCCGATGGTGGTGGTCGTCTTGCCCTCGCCCGCAGGCGTGGGGGTGATGGCGGTAACAAGGATGAGCTTGCCCTGCTCCTTCGCGCGCGACATGACGGAAAGGGAGATCTTCGCCTTGTATTTTCCGTAATACTCGATGTCGTCCTCTGTGAGCCCGACGCCCTTTGCGATATCAAGGATGGGCTTCAACTTTGCGCTCTGCGCGATCTCGATGTCCGATTTCATATCCTTGCCCCTCTTTCAGCTTCTGAAATAGGAAACTGCGCTCTCAAACAGCTTCATGTCGTAGTTGCCCGCGACGTTCTTGTAAAGCCCTGCGCCCTTGCGCTCGGCGTGCCCCATCTTGCCGAACACCCTGCCGTCCGGCGAGAGGATGCCCTCGATCGCCGCCGCCGAGCCGTTGGGATTGAAGTGCACGTCCATCGTGGCGTTGTCGGAGAGGTCGACGTACTGCGTCATGATCTGCCCGTTCTCGGAAAGTTTTTCGATGAGCGCGGGGCTCGCCACAAACTTGCCCTCGCCGTGAGAGATGGGCACGCTGAACACCTCCCCCGCCTCCACAAGGGAGAGCCAGGGCGACTTTACGCTCGCCACGCGCACGCGCACGATGCGCGACTGGTGGCGCGCGATGTTGTTGTAGGTGAGCGTGGGGCAATTTTCGTCCGTATCGACGATCTTGCCGAAGGGAACGAGCCCCAGCTTGATGAGCGCCTGGAAGCCGTTGCAAATGCCCCCCATCAGCCCCTGACGCTCGTCCAGAAGGCGGGCGATCTGCTCGCGCACCCGCTCGCCGCGGAAAAACGCCGTGATGAACTTGCCCGAGCCGTCCGGCTCGTCGCCGCCCGAAAATCCGCCCGGGATAAACACGATCTGGCTGTTTGCGATCTTTTGTGCAAACTCCTGCGCGGAGCGCGAGACCTCCTCCGCCGTGCGGTTGCGGATGACGTAGATCTCCGGCTCGGCGCCCGCGTCGGCAAACGCCTTCGCCGTATCGTATTCGCAGTTGGTGCCGGGGAACACGGGGATGAGCACGCGCGGCTTTGCAAATTTTACCTCGCCCGCAAGCGCGCTGCGCGTGCGGAAGGTGAAATTGCGCACCGTCTCCGAAGGGGTCGCGATATTGCAGGCATACACGGGCTCGAGTTTTTCCTCATACACGCGCAGAAGGTCGGAGAGGAACACGCGCTCGCTCCCCATAGAGACGGCGCCGACGGCGCTCGTCTCCCCCAGCGGCGTGCCGACGGGGACGTCCTCGGTAAGTTCCAGGATGAACGCGCCGTAGCGATAGCCGAAGATATCCCGGCAGGAGAGGCTGTCCGCATAGCGGAAGCCCACCATGTTGCCCAGGCACATCTTCAGCACGCCCTCGGCAATGCCGCCGTAGCCGGGCGTCCAGGCGGACACCGCCCTGCCCGTGCGCAGAAGGGAGGTCACCCGCGCGAACACGCTCTTGAGGGAGGCGGGAACGGGCAGACCGTTTTCATCGTACTCGGGCGCGAGCAACACGACCTTGTGCCCCGCCCCCTTGAATTCGGGCGAAACGACCTCGCCCGCCCTGCCCGTGGTCACCGCAAAGGAGACGAGGGTGGGCGGAACGTCGATCTGCTCGAAGGTGCCGCTCATGGAATCCTTGCCGCCGATGGCGGCGATGCCCAGGTCCTTTTGCGCCTCGAACGCGCCCAGGAGCGCGGCAAGCGGCTGGCCCCAGCGCGCGGGATCGTGCCCGGGTTTTAAGAAATATTCCTGAAAACTCAAATACGTATCTTCAATTCCCGCACCCGAGGCGATGAGCTTTGCAACGCTCTCCACCACGGCGAGGTATGCCCCGTGATAGGGGCTCTTTTCCGTGATATAGGGGTTGCCGCCCCATGCCATGTAGGAGACGGTATCGGTGTGCCCGTGTTCGAGCGAGACAAGGTGCGCCATCGCCTGCGGCGGCGTGAGCTGGTATCTTCCGCCGAAGGGCATGAGCACGGTCCCCGCGCCGATGGTGGAATCGAAGCGCTCGGAAAGCCCGCGCTTGGAACAGACGTTGAGGTCGCCCGCCATGCGCATGTAGTTCTCGGTAAACGTCCCCTTCACCTCGCGCGCATAGTCCTGCGCCGCGGCGGGGTGCACGCTGATATGTTTTTCCGCACCGTTGGAATTGAGGAACTCGCGCGAGACGTCCACGATGGTCTTGCCGTTCCAGCGCATGACGAGGCGGGGGCTTTGCGTGACCGTGGCAACGACGGTCGCTTCCAGGTTTTCCTGCTCGGCGAGCGCGATGAACTCCTCCGCTTTGTCCGCCTCCACGACGACCGCCATGCGCTCCTGCGATTCGGAGATGGCAAGCTCGGTGCCGTCCAGCCCGTCATACTTCTTGGGCACGGCGTTGAGGTCGATATCCAGCCCGTCGGCAAGCTCGCCGATGGCGACGCTCACGCCGCCCGCGCCGAAATCGTTGCAGCGCTTGATGAGCAGCATCGCCTGTTGGTTGCGGAAGAGGCGCTGGAGCTTTCTCTCCTCGGGCGCATTGCCCTTCTGTACCTCCGCGCCGCAGTGGGTAAGCGAAGCGAGCGTGTGCGACTTGGAGGAGCCCGTTGCCCCGCCGCAGCCGTCCCGCCCCGTTCTGCCGCCCAGAAGGATGACTTTATCGCCGGGAGCGGGCACCTCGCGGCGCACGTTCTGCGCAGGCGTCGCCGCGATGACGGCGCCGATCTCCAGCCGCTTTGCCACATACCCGGGGTGGTACATCTCATCCACCTGCCCCGTTGCAAGCCCGATCTGGTTGCCGTAGGAAGAATATCCCGCCGCCGCGGTCGTGACAATCTTGCGCTGCGGGAGCTTTCCGGGCAGCGTATCCTTTACGGGGACGAGCGGGTCGCCCGCGCCCGTCACGCGCATGGCGGCATAGACGTAGCTCCTGCCCGAGAGCGGGTCGCGGATGGCGCCGCCGATGCAGGTGGCGGCGCCGCCGAAGGGCTCGATCTCGGTGGGATGGTTGTGCGTCTCGTTCTTGAAGAGGAGCAGCCAGTCCTGTTCTTCCCCGTCCACGTTCACCTTGATCTTGACGGTGCAGGCGTTGATCTCCTCCGATTCGTCCAGTTTTTCCAGCATGCCGCGCTTTTTCAAAAGTTTTGCGGCGATGGTGCCGATGTCCATGAGGTTGACGGGCTTGGTGCGCCCCAATTCCTCGCGGGCGGCAAGATAGTCGTCATACGCCTTCTGCAGCAGCTCGTCCTCGAAGGTCACGCCGTCGATGGTCGTAAGGAAGGTGGTGTGGCGACAGTGATCCGACCAGTAGGTGTCTATCATCCTGATCTCGGTGAGCGTGGGATCGCGCCCCTCCTTGCGGAAATACGACTGGCAGAACGCAACGTCGTCCGCGTCCATCGCAAGGGCATACTGCCCCACAAAGTCGGCAAGGCCCGCCTCGTCCAGCTCAAGAAAACCCGTGAGCGTGGGCACCTGCGTAGGAACGGGATGCTCTATCTTCAGCGTGGCGGGGATGGCAAGGGACGCCTCGCGGCTCTCCACGGGGTTGATGACGTACTTTTTGATGGCCTCCAGCTCCTCCTCGCCGACGGCGCCGTAGACGGCGTACACCTTTGCCGTGCGGATGACGGGGCGGGGCTGCATGGAGATGAGCTGGATGCACTGCGCCGCCGAATCGGCGCGCTGATCGAACTGCCCGGGAAGATACTCCACCGCGAACACGCGTGCTCCGGCAAGGTCTGCGCCCTCGCTCGCCCTGTCCATCTGCGGCTCGGAAAATACCGTTTTCACGCATTGCCGGAAGAGCGCTTCGTCGATGTCCTCCACGTCATAGCGGTTGAGAAGGCGGATGCGCGAAACGTTCGCAATGCCCAAAAGTTCGCGCACGTCCGCAAGAAGTGCGCGCGCTTCATGATCAAAGCCCTCTTTTTTCTCCACATAAACTCTGTAGACCATTTGTTACTCCCGAATTCGTTTAATTTGTGCTCTGCGCAGCCAGCGCACGCTTTCCGATGTCGCGGCGCATATAGGCGTTTTCAAAGTGAATTTTATCGGCGAGCGCATAGGCGGCGTCGATCGCCTCCTTCAGGGTATCCGCCGTGGCAACGGCGCCCAGCACCCTGCCGCCCGAGGTGACGAGCTGCCCGTCCTCGAGCTTTGCACCCGCAATATAGATGTCCTCGTTCGCGCCCGTCTCCGGCAGAGTGATGGGAAAGCCCGTGTCGTACTTCTTGGGATACCCCTCGGAGGCGAGCACCACGCAGCACGCAGCGCCCTTTTTAAAACGCACCATATCCTCCTTCAGGCTGCCGCCGCGCACCGCGAGCATGATCTCCAGAAGATCGCTCGTGAGAAGGGGCAGCACCACCTGCGTTTCGGGGTCGCCGAAGCGGCAGTTGTATTCGATGACCTTGGGTCCCTTGGGCGTGAGCATGAGCCCGAAGTAGAGGCAGCCCTTGAAGGGGCGCCCCTCGGCGTTCATCGCGCGAATGGTGGGCAAAAAGATGCGCTCCATGCACTGCGCGGCGATCTCGGGCGTGTAGTACGGGTTGGGGGCAACGGTGCCCATGCCGCCCGTGTTCAGCCCTTCGTCGTTGTCCTTTGCGCGCTTGTGGTCCATGGACGAGACCATGGGAACGACCGTCTTGCCGTCCGTAAAGGAGAGCACGGACACCTCCGGCCCGGTGAGAAATTCCTCCACGAGGATGCGCTCGCCGCTCGCGCCGAACACCCTGTCCACCATCATCTCCTTCACCGTCTTTTGCGCCTCATCAAAGTTGTTCACAATGACGGCGCCCTTGCCGAGAGCCAGTCCGTCCGCCTTGATGACGGTGGGATAGTCCGCCGTGCGCAGGTACTCCACCGCCGCCGCGGGGTCGGTGAACACCTCGCTCGCCGCCGTGGGGATGGAATACTTTTGCATGAGCTGTTTGGAGAACACCTTGCTCCCCTCGATGACGGCCGCCTTTTTGTCGGGACCGAAGCAGGGCACCCCCGCCGCCTCCAGCGCGTCCACGCACCCCAGAACAAGGGGATCGTCGGGTGTGACGATTGCAAAATCCACCTTCCGGCTGCGCGCGAACTCCACGATGCCCGCAATGTCCGTCGCCTTCACGGGGACGCACTCGGCGTCGCGCGCGATGCCGCCGTTGCCGGGAAGTGCATAAATTTTCCCCGCGCGTCTGCTCTTTTTGAGTGCCTTGATGACGGCGTGTTCTCTGCCGCCGCCGCCTACGACCAGAATATCCATAGTTTATTTCCTCGCGATGAGATTGTAATAACGGAAATCAGCCCTTCCTTTTTCGTAAAAGAAATGCTTTCGCGCAAATCCGCAATTTTCCTGCGGATTTGCGCGTCGGTTTGTTCAAAGATCAGTGATGGAAGAGGCGCATGCCCGTGAACGCCATCACCATGTCGTGCGCGTCCGCCGCCGCGATGACGAGGTCGTCGCGCACCGAGCCGCCCGGCTCAGCGATATAGCTCACGCCGCTGCGGAAGGCACGTTCGATATTGTCCGAGAAGGGGAAGAACGCGTCGCTCCCCAGCGAGACCCCGCGGATGGTGGCAAGATACGCCGCCTTTTCTTCCCGCGTGAAGGGAGCGGGACGCACGGCAAAATTCTTCTGCCATTCCCCTTCGGCGAGCACTTCGTCCGCGTCGTCGGATAGGTACAAATCGATGATATTGTTCTTTTCCGGCCTGCCCACACCCTGTGCGAACTGCAGGGAGAGCACCTTTTCATGCTGGCGCAGGTGCCAGAGGTCCGCCTTCTGCGCCGCAAGGCGGGTGCAGTGGATGCGCGACTGCTGCCCCGCGCCCACGCCGATCGCCTGCCCGTCCGCCGCAAAACAGACGGAATTGGACTGCGTATATTTGAGGGTGATGAGCGAAATGATGAGGTCGACCGCCTTGTCCTCGGGCAGCGCTTTGTTGCGCGTGACGATATTGTCCAGCGTGGAGCGGTCGATACGATAGTTGTTGCGGCCCTGCTCGAAGGTGACGCCGAACACCTGCTTATGCTCGATGGCGGCAGGGACGTAGGCAGGGTCGATCTTCACGATATTGTAGGCGCCCTTCTTCTTGCCCTTTAAGATCTCCATCGCACGAGGGGTGTAGGCGGGCGCGATGATGCCATCCGAGACCTCGCGCGCGATGATTCTTGCCGTCACCTCGTCACATTCATCGGAAAGCGCGATCCAGTCGCCGAAGGAGGACATCCTGTCCGTGCCCCTGGCACGCGCATAGGCGCAGGCGAGCGGCGAATCGTCCAGGCCCTCGATATCGTCTACAAAACACGCCTTTTTCAGCGCGGGCGAGAGCGGCTTTCCCACCGCCGCCGACGTGGGAGAGACGTGTTTGAAGCTGGTGGCGGCGCACATGCCCGTCGCCTCCTTCAATTCTTTGACGAGCTGCCAGGAATTGAAGGCGTCCAGAAAGTTGATATAGCCCGGCCTGCCGTTCAGGATCTCCACGGGCAGGTCGCTGCCGTCCTCCATAAAGATGCGCGCCGGCTTCTGGTTGGGATTGCACCCGTACTTCAACTGAAATTCATTCATCGCTTATCTCCTGTTGAATCCTGTTTTTCTGCGGAAGAATGCTCTGCCGAAAGCATCGGCGAAAATTGTCCGCGGACGGTGTTTTTTGAAATTGCAATTGCGGCACCTGCGCTGCGCGCCCCATGCCGCGGGCCGGGAATGTTGCAAAACGGCGGCATAGAAGGCGTGCGCGGCGTTTCAACTACCCCACCCTACCCTCCCCTTACAAAGGGGAGGCATGAACAAGGGACTTCACTTACAAAAGGGAGGCATGATTCGCCAAAATCTTTTCATGGAAAATATTTTGGCGAGAGGCTGTCATAATGTGGCAAAAGGCGTCACTGCGTTATGCCTTTTTCGCCCCTGTTTTCCGCTCACGCGGCTTACGCGGAAAGAGTGAAGGCACCCTTGCTAATAACGTAGCGCAAGGAAGGTTGCCCTTGCTATAAAAATATCGCGCAAGAGGGAGGCTTTCCCAGTTGACTGGGATTGTGAAAAATCACAAAACTTGCCGTATGACGTTGCGGGGGAGGCTCTCTTGCCCGCTTCCTGCAAGTCTTTTAACCCTTCCGTCTGCTGCGCGTATGCTCCGCAGCCACCTCCCCTAAAAACCCTTCGGCTTTCCAGGGGAGGCAAAAGCAAGAAAGCTGCCCTTGCTATATAACGTCGCGCGAGGAAGGTTGCCTTCCGCTGCGCGCCTCAATTTGCGCATACCTGCGCTTACACGGAAAGGTGAATGTGCGGGCGCTATAACTGTTGCGACTGCCCGCACAGAGGAAAACCGATTGTTAGGCGCAGCCGTACAATGGGTTTTCCTTCCCCTCACGACGTTTTTTCCGCGTCAGTTCGTGGAAAAACGCGTGAATTTGTTTATCAGCACGCTCTCCTCCTGCCAGGTGCGCAGGGTGATGGCGCGGCAATAGAGGGAGATCTTGTTGTCTGCATCCAGGCTCTCCCAGATCTCCTGCGCAAATGCGTTCACGTCGTTGGGAATGGCAACGCGCTCGGGCTCCCCCTCGAAGGTGGGCAGCGGCGAGCCGTCCTTTTCGTAGGTGTGCAGGAAGTGTCCCGTGCCGTTGACGGGCTCGTAGTCAAAGGTGAAGCGGTTGCACTTCTCCCCCTTGCCGTCCGCACTCTTCAGAATGGACATTTCGTAGGTGAAGCCCCCCTTCTTCAGGTGGATGATGCCGCTGATGCGGGGGGTGTAGTTGGGCGCGTCCGGCTCAAAGGTGCGCGTCTTTAAGGCGCAGCGGAAGCACTTGCCCATCTTCAGATACTCCTCGATGGTGTCCGTCTGATCGCCGTTGGTGACGATGATGTCGTTGTCCACCCGCTTGACGGGAGAATAGATGATGAGCGAAGGATCAGCGACCTTGCTCTCGTCAAAGGGATAGATGGTGACGCTGTCCCCCTCCTCTTTGAAGATGCGGTTGCGCGAATTTTCGCTCCTGCCCATGATGAAATAGGCGAACATTGCCTTTCTGCCGTCCGAGGACTTGCCGATGACGATGCCGCGCCCGGGATAGGAATTGCCCGCAAGCACGCGCTTCATGCTCTTTCTGATGTAACCCATGATCTTACTCCCCTTTTTGTTCGGATAATTGTTTGCAGACCGCCTGCACCGCCTGCGGAAGGATGACCCATTCCGCCTCGCGCATGACGCGCTTTTGCAGCGTTTCGGGGGTGTCCCCCTCCTGCACATACACCGCCTTCTGGGCGATGATGGGCCCGCCGTCGCACACCTCGTTGACGAAGTGCACGGTGGCGCCCGTCACCTTCACCCCGCGCGCGAGCGCCGCCTCATGCACCTTCAGCCCGTAAAAACCGGGGCCGCAGAAGCTGGGGATGAGGGAGGGATGCACGTTGATGATGCGCATTTCGTACGCCTTGGTGAACGCGTCGCTCAGGATGGTCATGAACCCGGCGAGAACGACAAGCCCGATGCCGTGCTCCTTGAGCGCGCCCAGAATGGCGCGCTCGCGCGCAAGGCGGTCGGGGATGGTCTTCCGATCGGCAATAAAAGTGGCAACGTTTGCCCTTTTTGCGCGCTCGAGCGCATAGGCGGAGGCGTTGTCGCTGACGACAAGGGCGATCTCCCCCGCAGGGATGTTGCCCGCCGCGGCGCAATCCAGAATGGCCTGCAGGTTCGTTCCGCCGCCCGAGCAGAGCACGGCGACGCGCACGCGGCTCATAACAGCTCTACCCCGTCGCCCGGGACGATCTCGCCGAGGACGTATGCCTGCTCGCCGTTGGCGGCAAGCACTGCAAGCGCCCTGTCCGCGTCCTCCTTTGCCACAACGATGCTCATGCCCACCCCCATGTTGAAGGTGTTGAACATGTCGTGCTCGGAAATGCCGCCCGTGCTTTGGATGAGACCGAATATGGGCGGCACCTTCACGTCTGCGCGGCGGATGCGCACGCCCAGTCCCTTGGGGATGGAGCGGGGCATATTCTCATAGAAGCCGCCGCCCGTGATATGCGAGATGCCCTTGACGGCGACCTCCTTGAGAAGCGCCAGAACGGGTTTGACGTAAATTCTGGTGGGCGTGAGCAGCGTCTCGCCCAAAGACGCCCCGCCCAGCTCCTTCACGGGAACGCGAAGGGCGCAGTGCTCGACGTCAAACACCTTCCGCACGAGCGAAAAACCGTTGGAGTGCACGCCCGAAGAAGGGAGCGCAAGCATCACGTCCCCCGCGCGCATCGCCGTATTGTCGATGATGCGGCTGCGGTCGACAACGCCCACCGCAAAGCCGGCAAGGTCGTACTCCTCTTCCGGCATGAGCCCGGGGTGTTCGGCGGTCTCGCCGCCGATGAGCGCGCAGCCCGCGCGCACGCAACCCTCCGCCACGCCGCCCACGATGGAGGCGATCTTTTCGGGCTCGTTCCTGCCGCAGGCGATGTAGTCGAGGAAGAAGAGCGGCTTCGCGCCGCAACAGATGATGTCGTTGACGCACATGGCGACACAGTCGATGCCCACCGTGTCGTGCTTGTCCATGAGGAAAGCGAGCTTGATCTTGGTGCCCACGCCGTCCGTGCCCGAGACGAGCACGGGCTCCTTCATGCCCGCCATGTCCAGGGGGAACAGTCCGCCGAAGCCGCCGATGTCCGCCCTGCCCCCGGGCATGGTGCGGGCGACGTGTTTCTTCATGAGCTCCACCGCCCTGTAGCCTGCGGTGATATCTACGCCCGCCGCCTTGTAGCTGTCCGAATAACTCTTATCCATGTTTCACTCCGCCGTCTTCCGGAACTTGGGATTTTCGCTGATGGGCCTCCCGGCGATGGGACGTTCAAAGCGATCCTTGCCGGGCTGCTTCGGGATCTCGGTGGGATACACGCCGTCAAAGCAGGCGCAACAGAAGCCGCTGCCGTCGCCACCCGTCAGATGCCGCGCGTGCTCAATATCCAGATAGCCGACGGAATCGGCGCCGATGATCTTTGCGATCTCCTCGGTAGAGTGATGGCAGGCGATGAGATTTTCGCGCGAGTCGATGTCCGTGCCGTAGTAGCAGGGATTGAGGAATTTGGGCGCCGAGGAAAGGAAGTGCACTTCGGTAGCCCCCGCCTCGCGCAGAAGGCGCACGATACGCGCGCTGGTCGTGCCGCGCACGATGGAGTCGTCCACCAGGATGACGCGCTTGCCGCGGATGGCCGAGGCGATGACGTTGAGCTTGATCTTTACCCTGTCCTCGCGCACCTTCTGATCGGGCGCGATGAACGTTCTGCCGATATATTTGTTCTTGATAAAGCCGATGCCGTACGGGATGCCCGACGCCTGCGCATAGCCGAGCGCGGCGTCCAGTCCCGAATCGGGCACGCCGATGACGATATCGGCGTCGATCTTGTATTTTTCATACAGGAACGCGCCCGCGCGCTTCCTGGCGTCATGCACATAGCAGCCGTCGATCTCCGAATCGGGACGGGCAGTATAGAAGTATTCGAACACGCAAAACGCCTTCCTGCCGCCGCAGTGAGACGTATCGTTCTTCACGCCCTCTTTGGTGATGACGACCATCTCGCCCGGCTCGATCTCGCGCACCTTGTGCCCGCCCACCGCATTGAGCGCACACGACTCCGACGCAACGAGCCAGCTTCCGTCGTCCCGCTTGCCCAGGCAGAGCGGGCGGAAGCCCAGCGGATCGCGCGCGGCGATGAGCTTGGAGGGCGACATGACAACGAGCGAATAGGCGCCCTTGAGCTTGTCCATGGCGGAGAGCACCGCCTCTTCGATGGAGCGCGTTCTCACCCGCTCCCTGGTGATGACGTAGGCGATGACTTCGGTGTCCGACGTGGTGTGGAAGATGCAGCCGTCGTTTTCCAGCTCCTCACGAAGTTCGGTGGCGTTGATCAGGTTGCCGTTGTGCGCGAGCGCCATGTTGCCCTTCAGATGATTGACGACGATGGGCTGCGCGTTCTCCCTGCCGCTCGTGCCCGTGGTGCCGTAGCGCACATGGCCGATCGCCATGTTCCCCAGACCGAGTTTTGCGAGCACGTCGGAGGTGAAGATGTCGTTGACGAGTCCTACATCCTTGTAGGAGGAGAACACGCCGTCGTTGTTGACGACGATGCCCGCCGATTCCTGTCCCCTGTGCTGCAGGGCGAACAGGGCGTAATATGCAGTGGACGCGACATTCTGCGCTTCGGGCGCAAAGATGCCGAATACGCCGCACTCCTCGTGGATCTCATGCCCCATACCACTCACTCCCCTTTCGTGACGCGCTTGAAGATCTCGGCATAGGCGTCCTCCACGCCGCCCATGTCGCGGCGGAAGCGGTCCTTGTCCAGCTTTTCATTGGTCTTGGCGTCCCAGAAGCGGCAGGTATCGGGGGAAATTTCGTCCGCAAGCACGATGGCGCCGTCCTTGAGCCTGCCGAATTCCAGCTTGAAATCGATGAGCTTGACCCCCAGATGCGCAAAATATGCCTTGAGCACCTCGTTGACCTTGAAGGCATACTTCTTGATGGTCTCGATCTCCTCCTTCGTGGCAAGCTTCAATGCGAGCGCGTGGTATGAGTTGATGAGGGGATCGCCCAGGTCGTCGTTCTTATAGGAGAACTCAATGGTGGGCTCGTCGAACACGATGCCCTCCTCCACGCCGTAACGCTTGGCAAAAGAGCCCGCGGAGACGTTGCGGATGATGACCTCGAGCGGAACGATCTTCACCTTTTTGACGAGGGTATCCCTGTCCGAGAGCTCGCGAACGAAATGGGTGGGCACGCCCGCCTTTTCCAGAAGCTGCATGAGCAGATTGGTCATGCGGTTGTTGACGACGCCCTTGCCCGCGATGGTGCCCTTCTTGAGTCCGTTGAACGCCGTCGCGTCGTCCTTGTACGAGACGATGCACAGATCTTCGTCCGTCGTCGCATACACCTTTTTTGCCTTGCCCTCATAGAGCTGAACGGTCTTTTCCATAGCTGTATCTCCTTTCTCGGGTAAAAAATTTATTACTTGTTGAATTTTGCGGCGATCTCGGCGTCCTTTTTGAGCACCTTCTCCGTTGCCGCGCGGCGGGCGGACATGAGCTTTTCATGCAGCCCTTCGTCGGACACGGCAAGGATCTGCACGGCGAGCAGCGCCGCGTTCTGCGCGCCGTCGATGGCGACGGTCGCCACGGGAATGCCCGAGGGCATCTGCACGGTGGACAGGAGCGCATCCAGCCCGTCGAGCGTGGAGCTCTTGACGGGGATGCCGATGACGGGCAGCACCGTGTTTGCCGCAAGAGAGCCCGCAAGGTGCGCCGCCTTGCCCGCCGCGGCGATGATGACGCCGAAGCCGTTCTCCGCCGCACTGCCCGCGAACACGCGCGCCTCCACGGGCGTACGGTGCGCCGAATAGACGTGTACTTCAAAGGGTACGCCGTATTCTTCGAATACCGCGAAAGCCTTTTCCACAACGGGAAGATCGCTGTCGCTTCCCATGATCACAGCAACTTTTTTCATCGTGAAACCTCCGTAACGGGCAGCCGGGCCGTCTTTCTTCCGAAAAATGAAAAGGAGCAGTTTCTTTCTATGCGAAAAAAACCGACTCCGTCGTCTATCTGTGCAATGATATTTCTGCCGCGCGCGGCAGAGCTACGGCCGCCTTTTTCATGACTATATTATAACAAACCCACCGCCCCTACGTCAAGCGATACAAGGAACATTTTGCGGGTTTTTCTCGCAGACGCCGCGAAGGTCATTTCTGGTTGAACTTGCGCCGCACTGCCCAATCGGTCACGCGCTCGGGCAGCATGCGCGCCAGCGCCCGCACCACGGCATTTCTTCCGCCCGCAGCCATGACGGCGGGCGGGGAACGCCGCGCGGCAAGTTTTACCACGGCGTCCGCCACAAGGGAGGGCGCCATGCCGCCCTGCTCCGCGTTGGCAAGCGCCGCGCCGCTCTTGCGCAAGGCCGAAAAATATCCCTCGCTCTCCTCCGCGCTATACACGGTGCGCTTGTCGGTAAAGCCCGTTGCGGTCCCGCCGGGCAACAGCGCGCTCACGCGCATGCCGCGCGGACGCCACTCCATGTCCGTCTCCCGCGCGAGCATGGCGAGCGCCGCTTTGGAGGCCGAATAAAACCCGTCGTAGGGGATGGGCAGTTCGCCCCCCATCGACCCGACGAGCACCGCCCTGCCGCGCCGCTTTTCCAAGTAGGGCGCGCACGCCTTGAGCGCCTCCACCGCGCCGAAATAGTTGACTTCGAACAGATATCTGTAATCTTCGCTCCTGGCGCGGGCAACGGGCGCAAGGCAGGAATAGCCCGCGCAGTACACCAGAAGGTCGAGCCCGCCCGTCTCCGCGCATACCGCCTCAACGGCGCGCGTGAGTTGTCCCTCCTCCGAGGCGTCCGCCGTAACGGTGCGCACGGGCGGCGCGGCGGACGTGCGCGAGATGTTGAACACGCTATCCCCTTGCTGCACAAGGCGCAGCGCCGTCTCCCGTCCGATTCCGGAGGAGGCGCCCACGATGATGACGACCCTGTTTTTGCCTGACGTTTCCTTTTTTTCCGTATTTTTCCGCACGTTCATATCCGCAGTATGGCATACGCGGGAAAAATTATGCGCTATCCGAGGGCGAGGTCGAGCACCATCATCAGGCAAAATCCCGCCACCACGCCCGCCGTGGCGAGCGTCTTGTTTCCCGAAAAACATTCGGGGATGAGCTCGGAGCACACGACCGCGATCATGGCTCCCGCCGAAAAAGCGAGCGCCCAGGGCAGCAGGCTGCCGACGGCGGAGGCGGCGAGCGCGCCCAGCACGCAGGCGGGAACTTCCACCGCGCCCGAGCCCTGTGCAAACGCAAAACTGCGCAGCCGCGACATGCCGCGCGCACGCATGGGAAAGGCGACGCACATGCCCTCGGGAAAGTTCTGAACAGCAATGCCGAGGGCGAGCAGCAGCCCTGCGAGCGCGGACCCCGCTCCGACGGCAGCGCCTGCGCCCGCGGCGAACGCCACCCCGACCGCCATGCCCTCGGGCACGTTGTGCAGCGTGACGGCAAAGTATAAAAGCGCCGTGCGCTTATCCCCGATGGCGGAAAAGGAGCGCTGCGTGCGCGAGAGGAGCATATCGCTTCCCACGATAAAGGCGCCGCCCAGCAAAAAACCCGCCGTCACCGTGACATATGCGGGCAGCGGACCCTCCGCCCCGATGGCGGGCAGCAAAAGCGAAAAAAAGCTTGCGGCGATCATGATCCCTGCCGACGCGCCCAGAAGCACGGTGAGAATGTTCCGTCCGGGCCGCCCCGAAAAAAATACGCACGCCGCGCCCAGCGCCGTCATCGCATACATGAAGAGCGAGGCGATGAGCGCCTGCAGCCACGCGTCAAGGCAGAAAAACCATTGCATTCGTACGTCCCCCCGCCGCCCTGAAAGGACAGTCGCCCCATCCTATGCGAAAGACGCGCGGGACTGTGCAGGCGAAGAGCGGCGCGGCTCCACTTTTTTCACAAAAAATTCGTAGATGTCAAGAGTAAATGCGAAAAAAGTTGAAATTTTTTTGAAAATTTTTTATGTGAGCCGCGAAACGTGCATTTTGAACAGGTTTTCGGGGGTATCAAAGCCCAAAATTCCGCGCGGATAGTTGTTAAGCCAATCTTCGGCGCGTTTCACCTCGTCGGGCGTTACGGCGTTCAAGTCCTTGCCTTTCGGGAACACGCGCCGAATTTCGCGGTTCATTCGCTCGTTCGTTCCGCGCTCGCATGAACAATACGGGTGGCAGTAATAAATACTCGTGCGCCGCTTATTCCCGTAGCGGCTGCGTTCCATTCCCTTGAAGTCCGCGAACTCCGAGCCGTTGTCAACGGTGATACTTTTGAAAATCGAATAGAACAGCGTGCCGAACTTGCGTTCAAGCAAATTCAGACAGCGCACCACGCTTTCAGCCTTTTTATTCGGTATGAGCATAATAATTTCCCTGCGGGTAAGGCGTTCCGTCAGAACAAGGAACACCTTGCCCGCTTCTCGTTTGCCTATCACGCAGTCCATTTCCCAATGCCCGAACTCTTTGCGTTCCGCGATCGCTGCCGGACGTTTTTCTATGCTCGTGCCGCGGGGAAGTTTCGCGGGCTTCACTTCACGTTTCGCTTTCCGTGGTTTGTCCTTAAATGGCAGGTGTTTGAGCGAAAGCCGCAGAAACACGCCCTTTTCAATGTAACTGTATAGCGTATTCACCGAGATAGACGTTGAAAAGGGCATTTGCTTCCGCTTAATTTCGCCCAACACCGCCCGCACGGTCAAACCGTCGTCCACGATACGGCTT